>JAFYOF010000136.1 GCA_017560305.1 Alistipes sp. | reverse complement strand
GACCACGCTCAATCGCATTTTTCAGCGTCGAGGTGATGCTCTGCTGTCCCACTACCGAAGCGAATGTCGCGGGACGATATTTTCTTGCCGAAACAATAAATTCACTCATATCACCGCAAAGATATACAATTTTTCTTTAAGTAAGCAACCTTGTTATTGCTATTTCATAAGAAAATAGTATCTTTATGAAAGAATTAAACCAATGCAGAGAATATATGTTGGAATTTTTTGCTCCACCCGCGGCGAAACCTCGCCTTGCGGAAGATAAGATTGCGGCGGAGTATCGCCGTATGAGATTGAAGGTGTTTTTAGGTGCGTTCCTGGGTTATGCGGCATACTATCTTGTCCGCAAAAACCTCTCGCTGGCAGCCCCAGGAATGATTGCCGAAGGGTTGCTGGACAAGCCCACGGCGGGCTTTGCTATGGCTGGCATCCCCATTGCCTACGCCTTCAGTAAGTTCCTGATGGGCAGCCTCTCGGACCACTCCGATGCGAGAAAATTCCTTGTCGTGGGTCTGATTGTCGCCTCTACGGTTATGGCGAGCATAGGCTTCATTCCCTTCGCAGACTCCATCGGTGTGAACGGCTGGATATTGTTCGGCTTTATGCTCCTGGTGGGCTGGCTCTCGGGTATGGGATGGCCTCCTTGCGGTCGTGTGATGGCGCACTGGTTTTCGCAGAATGAGCGCAGTTTCAAGATGTCAATATGGAACTGCTCGCATAATCTCGGCGGTGGCTCGCTTGGTCTGCTCGTTTCGGTGGGCGTGATGATTCTCGCCTCGATGGGCATTGCACAGACCTGGCGTGCGGCGTTTATCTTCCCTTCGCTGGTGGCTCTGCTCACGGCTGCGGTATGCTGGTGGGCTCTGCGAGACAGACCCGAGGCGTGCGGTCTGCCACCGATTGAGGAGTTCCGCAACGACTACTCAAGCCAGAAGGCCGAGAAGGGCGAGGAGCAGAAGATACCTTTCCGCCGTTTGTTTGTCGACTATGTATTCAAGAATCATCTGCTGTGGATGATTGCCATTGCCAATGTCTTTGTCTACTTCGTGCGCTATGGCGTGAGCGACTGGGCGCCTACCTACCTTCAGGAGCTGGAGTTGTTGTCGGCTGCCGACAGCCGTTTCGCCTTCTCGCTGTTTGAGTATGCGGGTATCCCTGGCACGATTATCTGCGGCTGGCTCTCGGTAAAGTTCTTTCAGGGTCGTTGCGCACCTGTGAATGTCATCGCTATGGCGATGGTGGTGCTGGGTCTGCTGGGCTACTGGCAGGTTGAGCCTATCGCTCAGGCGCTGGGTTGCAGTGTGAATGCGGTGGTCTATGCGGCGCTCTCGCTTACGGGCTTTGCCGTGTATGGTCCTATTGCGATGATTGGCATTCAGGCGCTGAGCTTCGTGCCGAAGAATGCGGCGGGCACGGCGGCGGGCTTTGTCGGTCTGTTCGGCTACCTGCTGGGCGATGCTCTGTTGTCGAAGATTGTGGTGGGTCACATTGCCGACTCGTCGTTGGGCTGGAATGCTATCTTCTGGTTGTTCGTGGTGGGCAGCGTGGTTGCTACGCTTATCTGCGCCGTGACCTGGCACAAGGAGAAGGTGATGATGGAGCAGCGTTGCAAGTAAAGTAAGACACTCGAAATGAAGAATATGCCACAATGTCCTGTTGTGGCATATTTTTTATGCCAATGTGTGCCAAACCTTCTGCGAGGTGTCCGATTTGGGCTCTTGGCAGGGGATTTGTTGTTAATCGGGGGAAAGAAAAAACGATTAAAAACAGATAGATTATGAACATCAATTCATTAACAATCAAGGCGCAGGAGGCGTTGCAGTCGGCGGTGGCTCTTGCACAGCAGGGTGGTCAGCAGGCGGTTGAGCCTCTGCATCTTTTGTCGGTGCTCATTAAGGAGGATGACTCGCTGGGAGCATTCCTGTTGGGTCGTGTGGGCGTGAATGTGCGCCTGCTGCGTGATGAGGTGACTCGCGCCGTGGGCTCTATCCCAAGAGTGTCGGGTGGCAATGGCGAGCAGTTCTTCTCGTCGGATACATCGAAGGTCATCCAGCGCGCGGTGGACTTCACGCAGAAGTTCAACGACAAGTACGCCTCGGTGGAGCACCTTCTGCTCGGACTCGTTGCCGAGCGCGGTCAGGCGGCAGACATCCTGAAGCGCAACGGCGCATCGGAGAAGGAGTTGATTTCTGCCATCAAGGAGTTCCGCAAGGGCTCTACGGTCGATTCGCAGACCTCGTCGCAGGAGTTCAACGCGCTGGGCAAGTACGCCATCAACCTCAATGAGATGGCGCGCAGTGGCAAGCTCGACCCTGTGATTGGCCGTGATGATGAGATTCGCCGTGTGTTGCAGATTCTTTCGCGCCGCACCAAGAACAACCCTATCCTTGTGGGTGAGGCGGGTGTCGGCAAGACCGCTATCGCTGAGGGTATTGCCCACCGCATTGTGGATGGCGATGTGCCCGAAAACCTCAAGTCGAAACTCATCTTCTCGCTCGATATGGGTGCGCTCATAGCGGGTGCGAAGTATCAGGGTGAGTTCGAGGAGCGCCTCAAGGCGGTGGTGCAGGAGGTTATTGCCAGCGATGGCGAGATACTCCTCTTTATTGATGAGATTCACACCCTCGTAGGTGCGGGTAAGTCGAGCGGTGCGATGGATGCGGCAAACATCCTCAAGCCAGCCCTTGCGCGTGGTGAGTTGCGTACCATTGGCGCTACCACTTTGGATGAGTTCCAGAAATATTTTGAGCAGGACAAGGCTCTCGAGCGCCGTTTCCAGAAGGTGCTGGTGGATGAGCCTACCACCGAGGATGCAATCTCAATTATGCGCGGACTGAAGGAGCGCTACGAGAATCACCACAAGGTGCGCATCAAGGATGAGGCTATTATCTCAGCGGTGGAACTCTCTCACCGCTACATCACCTCCCGCTTTCTGCCCGACAAGGCTATCGACCTTGTGGATGAGGCTGCGGCACACCTCCGCTTGGAGATGAACTCCGTGCCCGAGGATATCGACAACCTCGACCGCCGCATCCGCCAGTTTGAGATTGAGCGCGAGGCTATCCGCCGCGAGAACGATGAGCAGCGTGTGGCGACACTCACCCGCGAGATTGAGGAGCTGAAGTCCAGGGAGGCGGCTCTGCGTGCCAAGTGGCAGGGCGAGCGCGACCTTTTGCAGAAGATACAGCAGAACAAGGACTCTATCGAGAGCCTCAAGATTGAGGCGCAACAGGCTGAGCGTCAGGGAGACTATGGTCGTGTGGCGGAGATTCGCTACGGCAAGATTGTCGAGGCGGAGCGCCAGATTGCAGCGTTGGAGGAGGAGTTGCGACTCACCACGGCAAGTGGCGACGCGATGATTAAGGAGGAGGTCGATGCGCAGGATATCGCCGAGGTGGTGTCGCGCTGGACTGGCATCCCCGTGCAGCGTATGCTCTCATCGGAGAGGGAGAAGTTGCTCAATATGGAGGCTGAGTTGCACAAGCGCGTGGTGGGTCAGCATCAGGCTATCGAGGTTATCTCGGATGCGGTGCGCCGCTCGCGTGCGGGTCTGAATGATGCCCGCAAGCCTATCGGCTCGTTCATTTTCCTGGGTACTACGGGCGTGGGTAAGACCGAGCTGGCGAAGGCTCTGGCGGAGTTCCTCTTCAACGATGACTCGATGATGACCCGCATCGATATGAGCGAGTATCAGGAGCGCCACAGCGTGTCACGACTGGTGGGAGCGCCTCCGGGATATGTGGGCTACGATGAGGGCGGACAACTCACCGAGGCGGTGCGCCGCAAGCCATATTCGGTGGTGCTGCTCGATGAGATTGAGAAGGCGCATCCCGATGTCTTCAACATCTTGTTGCAGGTGCTGGACGATGGTCGCCTCACCGATAATAAGGGTCGCACGGTGGATTTCCGCAATACCATTATTATAATGACCTCGAATATGGGCTCGCAGATTATTCAGGAGAACTTCTCGGCTGCATTCGATGGCGAGAGCCTCTCGGCGGATGTTGTCGAGCGCACACGCCGCGATGTGGTTGAGATGTTGAAGATGCACCTCAAACCCGAGTTCCTGAATCGTATCGACGAGATTGTGATGTTCGAGCCACTCACCCGCACCGATATCGAGCATATTGTTGATATTCAGATGGGTATCATCCGCCGAATGCTCTCGGAGAACGGCATTACGCTCGACTACACCCCTGCGGCAAAGCGTCTGATTGCACAGATGGGCTACGACCCTCTGTTCGGTGCCCGCCCCGTGAAGCGCGTCATCCAGCGCGAGGTTGTCAACGACCTCTCAAAGCGCATCCTCGCCGGCGAAGTCAACCGCGATAAACCAATCCTCATCGACGCCGAAGGTGAGAAGTTGAAGTTTTCTAATTAAAAAAGCAAGAGGTTGCGAGCTATTCGCAACCTCTTGCTTTTTTATTTAATACTTTACCAAAAACTACTTTCATCATCTCCATCCCATCTTTTGTTTTTGTTAAGATAATATGAGAAACTTTCATTGGGGAAATTCTTCCAATGCTCGCGCTCTATCGCATCAAGATTTTCATCATTGTTGAGGTACTCTTTGGAAATTATCCAATGGGTGAATAGCTGCCCGTTCTCATCATAATCCCTTGTCTCCTGAACACTTCGCAAAAGTTCCGCAGTCAGCAATCTGACAAGTTCTTCTTTATCCAGTCTTTTGATGCGGTCGATAATTGGCTCACCGAATTTGAAATGATCACCCGATATCAGGCGTTCAATGTAGCGAAATACGCAGTGCTGTATTCTGATTCGGTAGGTCGCATCCCTATCTTCTGCATAGTCGGTCAAGACCGTGTTTAAATCTCCACCCATCTTAACAAAACCTGCCAAGTGTACCAATTTCTTCTCTATGGATGATTCTGTCCACTCGTGTGAATAATCATCCCAATACTCTTTCATCGCTAACCAAGAGTCGTATTGAGAAAGAGGGTAGTTTAATGGTTGTAAAAGGTTTCTCATTTTGGTTGGAGTTTATATAATTATGGTATATCAGCGAGTCTCCTTACTCCTCCAGTCGGGTGATCTTTGCGCCCAGGGCGTTCAGGCGGGTGTCGATGTCGCGGTAGCCGCGGTCAATCTGCTCGATGTTCTGGATGGTGGATGTGCCCTCGGCGCTCATTGCTGCGATGAGCAATGCAACTCCCGCGCGGATGTCGGGCGAGGTCATCTTCGTTGCGCGCAGGCGGATGCGGTGGTCGTGACCGATGACCGTTGCGCGGTGTGGGTCGCAGAGGATAATCTGTGCGCCCATATCGATGAGTTTGTCGACAAAGAACAGGCGGCTCTCGAACATCTTCTGGTGAATCAGCACCGAACCCTTCGCCTGTGTCGCCACCACAAGGAAGATTGACAAGAGGTCAGGTGTAAGACCCGGCCAAGGCGCATCGGCGATATTCATAATCGAGCCATCGATGAAGCTCTCGATTGAGTAGTGGTCCTGCTGTGGGATATAGATATCGTCACCCCTCTGCTCGAACTTGATACCCATACGGGCGAACTGCGCTGGGATGATACCGAGGTTTTCGTATGATACATCCTTGATGGTGAGCTCCGACTGCGTCATTGCCGCCATACCGATGAAGCTGCCCACCTCAATCATATCAGGAAGCATAGTGTGCTCTGTGCCACCCAGTTCCTTTACGCCCTCAATAACCAGGAGGTTGGATGCGATGCCCGAAATTCTGGCACCCATACGGTTGAGCATACGGCACAACTGCTGGATGTATGGCTCACACGCAGCGTTGTAGATGGTGGTCTTGCCCTCGGCAAAGACAGCCGCCATAATGATGTTGGCAGTACCTGTCACCGAAGCCTCGTCAAGCAACATATAGCAGCCCTTCAACTGCTTGCACTCGACAGAGTAAAACTCCTCCGCCTGATCGAAGTTGAATGTCGCACCCAGCTTCTGGAAACCGAGGAAGTGGGTATCCAGACGGCGGCGTCCAATCTTGTCACCGCCAGGCTTTGGGATGTAGCCCACGCCGAAGCGGGCGAGCAGCGGACCAATCATCATCACCGAGCCACGCAGGCGGCGGCAACGATTGTGATAGTCGTCGCTACGCAGGTAGTCAAGGTCGATGTCTGCTGCGGTGAAGGCGTAGCTATCCTCGGCGAGTTTCTCCACCTTCACACCCATATTGCCCAACAACTCAATGAGTTGGATGATATCTAGAATCTTTGGCACATTATGCACCACCACTCGCTCCTTGGTGAGCAGAGTGGCACACAAGATTTGAAGTGCCTCGTTTTTTGCACCCTGTGGTGTAACGCTACCGTGAAGGCGTCTGCCTCCCTCTACCTTGAAAATTGCCATAGAAATTGTATATTTTTATCAAAGATACGAAAATATCACATACGGGCAAAATTCTTTTCAAAAAATATTTTTATTTCTCTGGCTAAATATCTATCTTTACACTACCTAAAACTGAAATAAAACCTATCGTTATGAGAAGAATAATCTTTACCTTGCTTGCGCTGGCGGTGGCTACTGCGGTGTCGGCACAAGAGAAAAAGGAGTACCCCAAGCCAGAGGCTATGCGCCCTGCGATGACCGAGTTCTGGACCCCACAACCCAAGGTGGTGAAGCCTGGCGATGCCGCCACCTGCTCAGCCCCTTCGGATGCCATTGTTCTGTTCGATGGCTCAAACCTCAGCGCGTGGAAGAGTTCCAGAGGCGGTGATGCCGACTGGGTGGTGCACGATGGCGTCGTTACCGTGGACAAGAGCAAGGGCGACATCCTCACGAAGCAGTCGTTCGGCAGCTTCCAGCTCCACATCGAGTGGTGCGTGCCCGAGAATATCACAGGTACGGGTCAGGGACGAGGCAACAGCGGCGTATTCCTGCAGGATAAGTATGAGATTCAGATTCTCGACAACTTTGGCAACGAGACCTACGCCAATGGTCAGGCGGGCAGCGTCTACAAGCAGGTCATCCCTATGGCGAATGCTATGCGTAAGCCAGGCGAGTGGAACGCCTATGATATCATCTACAACGCACCCGTGTTCAACGACGATGGCACCTATAAGGTCGCGCCTACGGTTACCGTAATCCAGAATGGCGTGTTGCTGCTTAACAACTTCACCATCCGTGGCACAACCGAGTACATCGGTCACCCCCGCGTGATACCTCACGGCGATGGTCCTATCCGCCTGCAGATGCACGGCGACCCAAGCGAGCCAATCAGTTTCCGCAACATCTGGATTCGCGAGTTCTAACCTCCGTAAAAGAGAAAACAACTAAAAAACTATAACTATGAGAATGAGAAATCTGATTTTGTCTGTAGCCCTCGTGGCGGCATCACTGGTGGGTGTCGGCTGCGGCTCAAAGAGCGATTATGTGGGCACAAAGTGTGACGCATTGGATAACAAGGCGTGGCAATCATCCATCTGGCTTTCGGCGGTGGATGCTCCCGTATTGGAGAAGTGGAACAACGACCGTGCTGCCGATGGTGCGAGCTGGTTTGTATCTACCGTAAAGAACGAACAGAAGGTGGTCTCTGCAAAGTGGATGACCTCGGGTCTGGGCGTTTATGAGATTTACCTCAACGGCAAGCCTGTGGGCAACGAGTACCTCAAGCCAGGTTTTACCCATGTGCTGAAGACTCGCCGCTCATTCACATACGACATCACCAAGGCCTTCAACAAGGCGGCTGATGCCGAAAACCAACTCTCGGCGCAGGTGACGCCAGGCTGGTGGGCTGATAAGATTGTGACTCCTAACGCACACAAGATGTGGGGCACAAAGGTCGCTTTCCGTGGTGTGTTGGAGCTTACCTATGCCGATGGCACAAAGGAGTTGCTGGGCACAAACCTCCACGACTGGAAGGCTGGCGTGGCAGGTCCTGTGAAGCACTCGGCTATCTTCGACGGCGAGGAGTATGACGCACGCGAGAAGATGGGTTATGAGTGTGTTGAGCAGCTCTCAAAGCCCGAGCAGAACAAGGAGTTCCATGGCGAGATTCTGCCATCGCAGGGTGCAGAGATTTACCTCCGCCACGACCTTGAGCTCAAGCCCGTGAAGGCCTACATCTGGTCGGAGGTTGAGGGTGCAAAGGATGGCGAGTATGGCAAGGTGGTAATCAGCAAGGAGTTTGCCGCTGGCGAGCAGATCGCGCTCAAGGCGGGCGAGAATCTGGTTGTTGACTTTGGCCAGAACTGCGCTGGTATCCCTTCGTTTGTATTCAAGGCAGCTGAGGGCACAACCCTCACTTGCCTCCCAGGCGAGCTTCTGAACGATGGCAATGGCGCACGCAGCCGCGGTATGGATGGCCCAGAGGGTAGCGTTCACCGCGAGAACCTGCGTAGACCTGCCACAGCATTCCTTTTGAAGTACACCTTCGGTGCGGGCGATGAGTTCGTGAGCTACCACCCAACACGCACATTCTACGGCTACCGCTTTGCGACAATCACGGCCGATGCCGATGTTGTAATCAAGAAGGTGACTACAATCCCGGTTACATCTATCGCCGAGAATCTTGAGATTGGTAAGATCTCTACTGGCGACGAGTCAATCAACAAACTCATCTCAAATACCTACTGGGGTCAGTTGTCAAACTACCTCTCGGTGCCTACCGACTGCCCACAGCGCAACGAGCGCCTTGGCTGGACAGCCGACACACAGGTCTTTACAGAGACTGGTTCGTTCTTCGCCAACACATTGACATTCTTCCACAAGTGGATGCGTGATATGCGCGACAGCCAGAACGGCTTGGGCGGCTTCCCTGGTGTTGCTCCTCACGCGCAGTATGGCAACGAGATGATGCGTCTTGGCTGGGCTGATGCCGGTATCATTGTGCCTTGGACCATCTGGAAGCAGTTTGGCGACGAGCAGATTGTTGACGAGAACTGGGATGCGATGAACGATTTTATGGAGCACATCTACGAGACCAAGTACAACCATATGGAGTTGCGTGGTGAGAACCAGAACTACCAGTGGGCTGACTGGTTGAGCTATGAGCCTCTGGAGAGCTGCGGTGGCGGTGCTTTCGAGAATGGTCAGCCACGCCCCGAGGCTATCGAGTACTGGAACTACCTCGGCGCTTCATACTGGGCAATCGACGCAACTATGTTGGCAGAGATGGCTGAGGGTACAGGTCGCTCGGCGGGTGCTTACCGTGCATTGGCAGAGGAGGCGAAGGCATACCTCAAGGCAGAGTTCTTCAACGAGGATGGCACATTCAAGACCGCTATTTTGAACACCATGCAGACCCCTGCGTTGTTCGCTCTGAAGAACAACCTCTTCGAGGGTGAGGCAAAGGAGCAGATGATTGCACGCTTGCGCGAGAACTTCGTTCAGCACGGCAACTGCTTGCAGACAGGTTTCCTTGGTACATCAATTCTGATGGCAACCCTTACTGAGAATGGTATGGTAGATATCGCATACGAGCTCCTCTTCCAGCGCAAGAATCCAAGCTGGCTCTACTCTGTTGACAATGGCGCAACCACAATCTGGGAGCGTTGGAACAGTTATATGCTCGACAAGGGTATGGGTCCACGCGGTATGAACAGCTTCAACCACTACGCCTACGGTTGCGTCTGCGAGTGGATTTGGGAGACTGCGGCAGGTATCGCATCTGACCCTATGGCTCCAGGTTTCAAGCACATCATTATGAAGCCAGTGCCTGACAAGCGCTTGGGTCACATCAAGGCGGAGTACAACTCGGCTGCGGGCTTGATTAAGAGTGCTTGGCGCTATGAGGGCGACAAGTGGATTTGGGAGTTCACCATCCCCGAGGGCTCGGTTGCTACCGTTACCCTCCCAGGCGAGAGTGAGTCACAAGTTTACGAGGCTGGTTCGCATAAGATTGTAAAGTAAACCGCTTGAGTATAAAGAAGAAGGGACTGTTGGACAGTCCCTTCTTTTATTTTACTTGCCGACAAACTCCACCTTGGCAGCGCAGCGGTAACCCTCGTTGTAGAGGTCGAGAAGTTTTTGGGTGTTGCGCTCCATCCTGTCCACCACGATTGGCTGCTCGGGGCGGATGACAATCAGCCGTCCTTCGGCCTCCAGTCGCTCGACACGCTCAATCTGCTCGTTGTAGTGGGCGTTGCGGTGGCGTATGGCGTCACGCAGAGCGGGATATTTGCGGTAGAAGAGTGGCGGCACGGTGCTCGGTTTTTGGGGTTTGCGGTAGCCCTTGTTGCGGGTCAGCACAACCACATTATTATCAAAGCCTCGCTCCTCGGCACGCCTCAGTGGAATGGAGTCCGAGATGCCTCCATCGAGCATCGGGTGACCATCCACATAACTTATCGGCGCGATGAATGGCAGACTGCTCGACGCCTTCACGATGTCAATCACTCGCTTGGGGTCGTGCTTCTCCTCGAAGTAACACGCCTTGCCCGTATGGCACGAGGTAGTGACAATCTCAAAGTGCTCCTTGCTTGCCGCCAGCACATCATAGTGATAGGGGATGATGCGCTCGGGAAAGTCGTGAAAGAGCAGGTCGAAATCCATAATGTTGCCCTTTGTGATGAGTTGTTTGAAGCCTATGTAGCGGTACTGCTCCAGCAGGTCGATGTTGCTGTACTTGCCTCGACCCCGCTGGCGCGACATATACGACAGACCGTTGCAGGCGCCCGCGCTCACCCCAATCGTATAGGGGAAGCGGATGCCTCTGTCCATCAGGTTATCCAAAACGCCGCAGGTGAATACTCCGCGCATACCTCCGCCCTCAAGTATCAGCCCCGACCTGTCGCTCAAAAAGTGCACCATCATTTGAAATTTTGCCAAAGTTACTAATTTTAATCTTAGGTTATCTGCCCGAAGCAAAATTTGTGCAGAATTATTAGTTTCCCCGTGCGGAAGATTGCGTGGCGAAGTTTTGCGTGCCGTTTGCTTCGGCGGGCACAGTTTATGCTTTAGTGGGGGGTATGGATTACTTCAAGAGGATGTTTGTTGTGGCGTTTGTGGTCAGCGTGCTTGCCCTGGTGGTGGCGTATGTGGCTGCCCGCAGGGCGGTGGAGCGCAAGCCTGCCGAGGAGGTGCTGTGGCGAGAGAGCATTGCGCAACTAAAGTCGCTCGGCGACCATAAATACCGCCAGAGCCTCCACTATATGGCCTACGCCAAGTATGCCGCGCGTGACTCGCTCAATGCCGAGGCAGCGCTCTTTCACGCAATGTCGCACGCCGATGCGGTGCATTGTGCCAACTGCCGCAAGGCGCTTGAGGGGCTGGGTGGTAAGGCCACGACGCCCACCATCTCCCGCACCCGCTTCTCCTCCACCACCGACCATATTCGGTATGCTTTGGAGGATAAGCATACGCTGCACATCCATCTATTGCAGCCCGCCATCGAGCAGGCGCTCGCCGACAATAACCGCCACATAGCCCGTATGCTCACCTGGTGCGACGCCAGCGACATAAAACAGATACTCATCCTGCGGCGTGCCCACTCAAGCCAGCCCCTGCCACACACCTACCGCGTCTGCCCCACCTGCGGCGACATCGGCTGGGAGGAGTTCTCACCCCGCCACTGCCCTCATTGTATGACCGACAGCGCAAGGTTTATCCGCGTGCATTATCCTTACGAGGATTGAACTTTTTGGTTTTGCGAGAAACTTCGCAGAATAAATACCCTTAAATATCAGAGATATTTACAAAAAAAAGAGTAACTTTGTCATATAATCCTAATTTGGGGAGGTGTGCCCCGAGGATTATTGGCCGAAATTATAACCAAAACAATAATACTATGAAGAAATTTTTACTCTCGCTCGTGGCACTGATGTGCCTGGGCTCTGCCGTGGCAGAGAATTATGAGATTTCGACAAAGAACACCACGCTGCTGCTCAGCACAGCCATTGGTAAGCGCGTCGAATTCATCTACTACGGACCAAAGGTGAATAAGGTGGATGAGATTTTCAACACCTCGTCACAAATCTACTGGAACGCCTATCCTTGCTTCGGTACAAACTGCACCTGCGAGCACGCTCTGGCGGTGACTCACGCCAATGGCGACGCTTCGCTGGAGCTTGCTACCTACGAGGTGAAGCAGTACACCGACCCTGATGGCGGTCGTGTGTGGGAGTTTCTGCTCAAGGACAAGGTATTCCCATTCTATGTAAAGCAGTTCTACAAGGCCTACGACGACTGCGACATCATCAAGACCTGGACCGAGCTTTCGCACACCGAGAAGAAGGATGTTGTGCTCAACAAATTCGCATCGGCTTACATCCCCGTGAAGTCGGGCGATATCTACCTTAACTACCTCGCTGGCGGCTGGGGTGCCGAGGCGCAGCTCTTTGAGGAGCGTTTGCAGCCTGGCCGAAAGGTTATCGGCAACCACGATGGCGCGCGCACATCATTCGGTGGCAACCCTTCATTTATGATTTCGTTGGATGGTCCTGCGAAGGAGAATGTGGGTAATGTGTTGGGCGGTACGCTCTCTTACACTGGTAACTACGACCTTTCATTCGTAAAGAACGGCAACGCCAACCACCTCGAGATTGTGGCTGGTATCAACGCCGAGTTGTCACAGTATTATCTCAAGGCAAAGGAGACCTTCACCACTCCAGAGTTCATCTTCACCTACTCAACCGAGGGTAAGGGTGGCGTGAGCCGTAACCTCCACCGCTGGGCACGCAAGTACCACATCATCGGCGGCACAGAGTTGCGCGACATCCTGCTCAACAGCTGGGAGGGCGTCTACTTCAAGGTAAATCAGGAGGGTATGAACGAGATGATGCAGGGCTTCTCGGAAATCGGCGGCGAGTTGTTCGTGATGGACGATGGCTGGTTCGGCGACAAGTACCCACGCGATAATGGCGAGACATCACTCGGCGACTGGGTAGTATGCGAGAAGAAGTTGCCAGAGGGCATCGGCGCACTCATCGACGAGGCAGAGCGCAACAACCTCAAGTTCGGTATCTGGATTGAGCCTGAGATGTGCAACACCAAGAGTGAGCTCTACGAGAAGCACCCCGACTGGGTATTGCGTCAGCCAGACCGCGAGCCATCGAAGGGTCGTGGCGGCACACAGCTCGTGCTCGATATGTGTAACCCAAAGGTGCAGGAGCATGTATTCAAGGTTGTTGATGATTTGATGCAGGCTAACCCACGCATCTACTATATGAAGTGGGACGCCAATATGTCAATCTCTAACGCTTCGTCGCTCTACTTGCCAAAGGATCGTCAGTCACACCTCTATATTGAGTATCACCGTGGCTTGATGGATGTATGCAAGCGCATCCGCGAGAAGTATCCAAAGCTCGTTATTCAGGTATGTGCGAGCGGTGGCGGTCGTTTGAACTATGGTTTCTTCCCATACTTCAACGAGTGCTGGTCAAGCGACAACACAGATGCTGTTCAGCGTCTTTACATCCAGCACGGTATGTCACACTTCTACCCAGCCAACATTATGGCTGCCCACGTGAGCGCATCGCCTAACCATCAGACCGGTCGCGTGGTGCCTATCAAGTTCCGCTTCGATGTGGCTATGACAGGCCGCCTGGGTATGGAGATGAAGCCATCGGCACTTTCGGAGAAGGAGCGCGAGTTCGCAAAGCGTGCTATCGAGACCTATAAGAGCATCCGCCCAGTGATTCAGCAGGGTGACCTCTATCGTCTGGTGTCGCCATACGAGAAGAAGCCTTATGTGTCGCTGATGTACAACACACCAGAGAAGGATCGCGCTGTGTTCTTCCTCTTCCGCCGCCACTACATCAACGACGAGTGGGAGGAGCCTCGCAAGATGGCGGGTCTTGACCCAGAGCGCAACTACCTCATCCGTGAGCTCAACGCCGAGAACCCAAACAAGAAGCTCTCAATCGAGGGTAAGGTTGTCAGCGGCCGCTTCCTGATGGAGAACGGTATCCGCCTCAACCTTGGCAAGGATTTGTCAAGCGTTGTCCTGGAGCTTGTAGCGCAGTAATGGCGCAGAGATAAAGAAAAACGCAGCACTTTTTCGGTGCTGCGTTTTTTTGTTTGCCGTTACAACTCAATAGGTTTGTACTTCGGCACAAAAGCCTTCATTGCCGCCCAGCTGATAAGATAAGCCACGGCGCAGAACGAGAAGGCAATCATATAACCAGCCTCGATGCCCTCGTAGCCCATAAATGCCATATTGCTCTGCTCGGCGTGGTCGAACAGTACGCCCGCGCCCGTCTGGATACCGAACGAGCCGATACCGCCAGCCATACCGCCGATACCTGTGATTGTCGCAATCATCTTCTTTGGGAACATATCGCCAACGGTAGAGAAGATATTAGCCGACCACGACTGGTGTGCCGCCGCCGCGATACCCACAATCACCACTGGGAACCAGTAAGAGTACTGCGAGAGTGGCTGCGCCATAAGAGCCAGCAGAGGGAAGAATGCGAAAATAAGCATAGCGCGCATACGACCCGCATAAGGGTTCATACCGAATTTTTCTATGAAGATGGTTGGCAAGTAACCGCCCACCAGAGAAATCATCACGATGAGGTACAACACGCCCAAGGCCAACTGGAACTCGAAACTTGTCGACGACATTCCGCAGGCGTTCTTCAGGTAGGATGGCATCCAGAAGAGGTAGAACCACCACACACCATCGGCGATGGCCTTACCCGAGATAAATGCCCAGGTCTGACGATAGCCGAAACACTGCCACAGCGAAGGTTTCTTTTCGGGGGCATTCTCTTTTACTTCCGCCGTTGGTTGCTCGTTGTCGGAGTTGATGTAAGCCAACTCGGCTGCATTGACCATTGGATTCTGGTCGGGTTTCTTGTAGAGGAACTGCCAGAAGCCCATCCAGATGAATCCGAGCGCACCGATGATGATAAACGCCGCCTCCCAGCCGAACTTTGCGGCAAGGGTAGGGATGGTGAATGGCGCAAGCAGAGCGCCGATAGTTGAGCCCGCATTGAAGATGCTGGTTGCATAGGCTCTGTCCTTCTTTGGGAAGTATTCCGCCGTAGCCTTGATTGCCGCGGGGAAGTTACCCGCCTCACCCACAGCCAGCACACAGCGGGCTATGATGAAGAATGTGAGCGACACATTGGCTATCTTCGCCACCAGATCGACATTGTCAATCACCCCACGCATAGTCTCGGCGTCGGGCAGACCCACAACCCACTCGGTTGCCACGCCACACAGCGCGTGAACGCACGCACCCACCGACCACACGCCGATGCTCCACATATATCCGCGCTTGGTGTCAAGCCAGTCCACCGTACGACCAGCAAAGAGCATCGCCACGGCATAGACCAGCGAAAAGAGTCCGCCGACCAGACCATAGTGTGAGTTTGTCCAGTGGAACTCGGGGCGAATGAAGTCCTCCCAGGTGAGCGACAGCACCTGTCGGTCAAGGTAGTTGATTGTTGTGGCAAAGAATAAAAGCGAGCATATCACCCAACGATATGAGGTCGCCTTCTGATTGTTTACGCTTCCCATTTCCTCTCTCTCGTTTAATTGGTTATTTTACTTTTTCGATAATATCCATTGCCGTGCGGCACTTATCTGTGATGGCAGCCCAGTCGCCCTCGGCGATAGCCTTTGCAGGGAAGAGCTTTGAGCCCATACCCACCACCGTAACGCCCGCCTTGAACCACGCCGAGAGATTCTCCTCGGTAGGCTCCACAGCACCCGTAGCCATAATCATCGACCACGGCATCGGCGCAAGCAGATTCTTCACAAACGAAGGTCCTCCCACCTCGCCTGCAGGGAAGATTTTCACAAGGTCGCAGCCAGCCTCCTGCGCGAAGCCTATCTCGGTGATAGTGCCGCAGCCAGGGGTGTATGCCACCGCGCGTCGGTTGCACACCTTCGCCACCTCGGGGTTGAACATAGGACCTACGATGAAGTTAGCACCCAACTGAATGTAGAGCGCCGCCGTGGGGGCATCCACTATACTACCTGCACCCAGCACCATCTCGGGGCACTCGGCAGCCACCCAATGGCTCAACTCGCCAAAGACCTCGTGGGCGAAATCGCCTCGGTTGGTGAACTCGAAGGCACGCACGCCTCCCTCATAGCAAGCCTTCACGACCTGCTTCGCCACCTCGATATCTGCGTTGTAAAAGACAGGGACCATTCCTGTCTGCTTGAAGGTTGAAAGCACCTCCAACTTTGAAAATCGTGCCATAAATGCAATTCAAAATTGAGAATTCAAAATTATCTTTTCGGGGAATTTACCTCGCCACTCTGCCCGAGCCATCGCCACCCATCAGGGTCTCCACCTCTTGGGCGTTCACTCGGTTGTAGTCGCCATAGATGGAGTGCTTCAATGCCGATGCCGCCACGGCAAACTCCAGCGCCCGCTGCAAATCATCATAGCTCCGCAGGCCATAAATCAGTCCGCCCATAAACGAGTCGCCACCGCCCACTCTGTCGACGATGTGGGTGATGTCATAACGGCGCGACGCATAGAGTCTCTCGCCATCGTAGAGCACCCCACCCCAGGTGTTGTGGTCGGCATTGATTGAGCCGCGCAGGGTGATAATCACTCTCTTGGCGCGAGGGAAGCGCTGCATCAACTGCTGACATACGCTCTTGAACGCCGCCTGATCCACCTCGCCCTCGGTTGCCGCCGCATCG
>JAFYOF010000135.1 GCA_017560305.1 Alistipes sp. | reverse complement strand
TGTCCGTGGAAGCCTTCTGATGACAAGAGAATTGGTGAATCGTCGTGGAGATTATGGCCGAATCATCTATCTTTCTACCGATGCCGCACAAGTATTTGCCGGTCAGATTACCTATGGAGCGAGCAAAGCCACACTGGAAGCGCTCACCCGAAGCATTGCGCTGGAGGTGGCAAAGTATGGCATTACGGTGAATTGTGTGGCTCCAGGTCCTACACAAACCGGATGGATAGATCAGGAACTGGAAGAAGCCGTCCTTCCTATTATCCCTATGGGGAAATTAATCCAGCCGGAAGACATCGCAGAAACCATACTCTTTCTAGCGAGCGAACAAGCCAGAATGCTTACAGGTCAGGTAATTAAGGTTTCGGGTGGACATGCGCTTTAGAGTCCATATCATAAGATAGGGTGAACCGAAAAGTTCACCCTATCATTTTTACCAATCCCTATACTCATCCTCTCCCAGCATCCACTCGTCCAACTCCCGAGCGTTCTCCGGAAAGGCCAGTTTGTATCCTTGGAAAATGGCTTCCTCGTCCACTTGGTTCATGCGGATGCCGCACTCTATGCACGTCATCGCGGCTATCATTTTACTGAGACGTCCGTAACTGTCCACATTCTCCGGCGGCAATAAATTCTCCTTCCCACCGATGCCGCTCAGTCTCATGACGCTATGCACATAAGCCTCGGTATCGTTCTCCTTGGGAGGCGCCCAACGGCCTATGATGTTCCTTACCGTAAATGCCCTGCTTTGCGCGCAGAAGCGGTTGTAGTAACTCTGCAAGGTTTTCCATGCTGCCCGATAGCCGAAGGCCATGGTCTTAAACTGCACGAAACTCTTGTCTTTCTGTTCCTCACACGCACCCTGCCATTGGTCGGCAGAGTGACGGATATTGAGGGGATTGTTATTTCTGATTCCTCTTGGTTGCATGTGTTGATTCCTTTTAAATTAATTGACTGACTGACCGACTGACTGATATTGCGGATGTTTCTTCAAGTACTCCTCCGTTTTCGAGAACAACTGGCGAGCCATGTCATCGGGACGGAGTTCGCCCTTCACTACGATATACCCACGCTTCCGCCAGTTGTCCAGCATCATCTGCGCACTGCCCCGACGGATGCCCTGGCGTTGGCGCATGAGTTGTGCTTCCTCCCGCGTAAACTCCACTGGTAGCAAGTCGAGGAGATTCTTGGGCCCTGTCCTCTTGACTGTCGATTCCGATACCTCTTGCTCCTCGATAGCATAGCCGAAGAAACGCATCTTGCACCACATGTCATACCGCAGCGACCAACGGACAAACTCCTCCATGGTTTTGTCCCAAACACCGCCGTGTGCCACGAAAAGCACCATGGCCTTGAGATACGCAATCACATTGGCACGGAACGAGAGATTCTCATACACCCGGCTTTCGGACAGACGGGCGAACTCGGCATTCTCCTCCTTCAGTTTCTTGGCGAGCAATTGTGCACCACGGCACTCCACCAGTCCGCGCGCCTTGTTCAGCCGTTCGATGTACGGACGAAGTTCCTCGTCGAAGGCAGCATCGTACGTACCATAAATCGGCATATCCGCCCCGATAGGCTGCTCCGGTATGGTACAGAAGTTGATACGGCTGACGGGGCCGTCCGTGAGCACACTACGGAAATACGCTTGTCCCTTATGAATGGTGGTCGATGCATTCCAGTTGAAGCGGATGCACACACGCTCACTCACGCTCCCCGTACCCACACGCGTCTGACCGTAGACATTCCCCGGGTCGAATGCGAGGCACATGATCTGGAAGTGCGCCTTGCTCCGTGCCGATGTCTTGAGCGAATCGAACTGGTCTATTTCGTTCATCTTCGTGTAAAGAAATCTTTCTTCGGCATCGGCCAATCGCTGTACGAACGCGGCGTTAGTCATGTCCGGATTAATCTCTTGAATAACCAAACCTTCGGGACGCTGGCGCTTGTCCTTGTTCGCCCCCTTGCTCTGCATCTCCTTCTTCCATTCCTTTTCGCGCTGGAGATTGTCACGGTCCCGTTGGCGGATGTCCTTCAGGATATGGTTGATCGGTTCGCTGATGCAGTTCTTCCCCGCACCCGTACCCGCCATGAGGCAGCACATCAGGGTGGCTTCATGCTCTACATTATCTATATAGCGGAAGTACGTTTTCCATAGATGTGCGCCCAGCGCCGGGAAGACTGCATGCGCTACCGCCGGTTGGTAAATCTTCGGCGTGCGGCTCACCAGCAGTTTGATGAGCGGCGGCACGCTCGGCACGTTCCATGGGCGTTGTGGCAAATATAGACAATTTGATTTACGACACACCCTCATTGGGGAGAAAACCAGAAACTTTTGTAGAATAATTAGCAGAACTTATTAACTCCTTTTCCTTTATGGATTATACTATCACATTATTTTACTCACTTTGACTCTTTCGATACTGTTTAGGAGGAATGCCCGCGTGTTGCTTGAAATATTTACGAAATGAGAATTGCTCTGGAAAATGGAGTTCCATTGCTATTTCCTTAATACTCATTTTGGTATTGTCTAACAGATTTTTCGCTTTTGCTACGGTGAAAATTATAATCCATTCGGTTGGTGTTTTTTGGGTGCAACTTTTCACTAAACGTGTGAAATGCCCAACAGATAGTCCTGCTTCTTTAGCATAGAAAGAAACTGAACGATTATGAGTTGGGTTCTTATTAATAGAAAATATGAAATTAAATGAAATAGAAGTATTTTTATCTACCTCCTCAGGCTTGACTTCTGTATTTTGATGAGCCAAAGCTATTACTTCAACTAATAGTTCTTGCTCAAGCAAATATATCATTGATGAATAAAGGCGTTTCTCTTTTTCGTTTTTTGCGTTTTCAAGAATACTTTTTCTCTCAATGATTAGTCTTTCTCTTTGGAATACAAAATCAATGAATAGTTCATCTGCTTGAAATACAACATTATTGTGCTGTCGTATCTCCAATATGATGTCCATAAATTTCTTGCCAATGGGGAATATATGTTCTATCGCCTCAGTAATAATCTGAAATTCACAATCGCTGCTTTGAGAGAGTATTTGTATTTGAATAATAGGACTGATGAGACCAATGCAACCACGCCCAAACAGAAACAACTTCCCGTTTACAAGCAATTCGGCAGTGCCTTTTACGCACATATAAATACCTGCTTTACCCTGAGTATTTATAATCTCTATGTTAAAAGTTTGTCTATCCATAATCCTACGCGTTTATGATGCAAAAATACATATTTTCTCATATACAAACAGATGCTGTCACTGCAAATATTGCGATTTGCTCAAATTAAGCATTCTATTGACATTGTACAACCTAAGTTATACAAGTAATTTTGCACTGTCTAAGATGAATAATAGTAACTTTTAAAACCAATAAATTATGAAGCGACTTATTATACTTTTATTCTCGTCATTGACAGTCTTTACGAGTGTAGCCCAACCTACACTGGATGAATGTCAGCGTCTGGCAAGGGAACACTATCCCGAAATCAGGCAATACGACCTAATAGCGGAGACTGAGCAGTACAACATTTCGAATGCTGCTCGTGCGTGGATTCCGCAGGTGGTATTTTCGGGACAAGCCACCTATCAATCGGCAACAACTACCTATCCCGAGGTCTTCAATCAGATGATTGCTGCCAACGGATTGGATATGTCGGGTATCCGCAAAGGCCAATACAAGGTGGCGGTTGATGTATCGCAGAATATATGGGATGGTGGTCAGTCAAAGGCTAATCGTGAGATTGCCGAAGCGGAGGCAGCTGAGCAGCGTAGCCAAGTGGATGTATCGCTTTACGACCTACAATCCCGTATTCAGAATCTCTATTTCGGTATACTATTACTTGACGAGCGTGTTGCACAGACCGAAACACTCATTGAAGTTTTGGATGCCAATCTCAATCGTATTCGTACCTATTATAAAAATGGTGTGGCAATGCAATCGGATGTTGATGCTATTGAGGCAGAATTACTAACTGCTCGTCAGACGCTCGGTCAGGTGGAGGCATCACGAGCAAGTTACCGACGAATGTTAGAGGTATTTATCGGGCAGCCGCTAATGGATAAGACTCTCATACGCCCCACAATGACCGATGTTGCAAGTCGTACATCGGCACGCCCCGAACTTGCAATGTTTGAGGCTCAAAGCAACAAACTCTCTGCACAGCGCAAAGCGATAACAGCATCTGTAATGCCACGATTCAGTGCCTTTGCTCAAGGCTATTATGGATACCCTGGATTGGATATGTTCAAAGGTATGGTATCATCAGAGTGGACCCTCAATGCTATTGTCGGAGTACGTATGTCGTGGAATATCGGAGCATTCTACACCAAGAAGAACAACCTCGCTAAGTTGGATGCTGCAGAGCGACAGATTGCCGTGCAGCGTGATGTATTCCTCTTTAATTCCCAAATGCAGACCACGCAGGACGATGGCGAGATTGCCCGTCTGCGCAATGCACTGGAGGATGATAATCGCATTGTAGAGTTGCGCCGCTCGGTGCGAATGGCTGCGGAGTCGAGGTTGGAGAACGGAATAATTGATGCCACCGACCTACTGCGGAAGATTGCTGATGAAACCACTGCTACGCTCAATCGTAGCACCCACGAGGTAGAGTTATTACAAACCATATACAGATTAAAGACAACATTAAATCAATAAGTTATGAAACGATTATTCTATGTTCTTCCATTACTTGCCATTGTATCGTGCAATAACGAGCCAGATTATGATGCACAAGGTACATTTGAGGCTACAGAAGTTGTATTATCATCCGAGGGTACAGGTCGAATCCTCAGTTTTGATGTGACCGAGGGTGAGATAATCAATGCAAATAGTGTAGTTGGTGTTATTGACAGCCTCCAACTGCACCTACAACGAGAGCAGTTAAAGGCTCAGCAGTCGGCACTTTTGAGTAGTCTCCCAGACAAGGAGAAGCAGGTGGCATCATTGCGTAGGCAGTTAGCAAAACAGCGAGCTGAGTTACAGCGTGTCAAGAATATGCTCAGCGATGGAGCTGCAACCACAAAGCAGCGTGATGACATCGAGGCACAGATTACTATTCTCGAAGGTCAGTTGTCGGCAACCCTCTCTACCCTCGACAATAATACATCAACCATAAACGAGAACGCCACAGCACTCGAAGCACAGATTGCAGCCCTTGATGACCGTATTGCAAAGTGTAACATATCATCGGCAGTAGGAGGAACGGTGTTGATTAAGTATGCAGAGGCGGGAGAGTATACCACTATAGGCAAACCTCTGATGAAGGTTGCCGACCTTGAAAATATCTATCTGCGTGCATATCTTACCTCCTGCCAGTTGGCAAATGTGAATTTGGGTGATGAGGTATCGGTTATTGCCGATTTTGGTGGTGATGAACGATATGACTACAAGGGTCGTGTGGCGTGGATCTCAGCCGAGAGCGAGTTTACGCCAAAGAGTATTCAGACGAAAGATTCGAGAGCAAACCTGGTTTACGCAGTAAAGATTACCGTAAAGAATGATGGTCGCCTAAAAATCGGTCTTGCGGGAGAGGTAAAATTATAAATCCACCATACTATGTCAGCCATAAAAGTTGAAAATATATCAAAGAGTTTCGGCAAGGTAAGGGCTCTTGATGGTATCTCTTTCGAGGTGGAGCGGGGCGAACTATTTGGCCTTATCGGACCCGATGGAGCAGGTAAGACCACACTTTTTAGACTGCTCGCTACACTGCTTAATCCCGACGAGGGTCGAGCGGAAGTTGATGGTTTCGATATTGTTAAAGATTATCACGCCATTCGTGAGCGTGTGGGATATATGCCAGGACGTTTCTCGCTATATCAAGACTTGACCGTAGAGGAGAATTTGAACTTCTTTGCTGCACTGTTCGGTGTAAAGGTGGAGGACTCCTACGATCTTGTTGCACCAATCTATCGCCAAATCGAGCCATTCAAAAAGCGTCGAGCAGGGAAACTATCGGGTGGTATGAAACAGAAACTTGCACTGTCGTGCGCCCTAATACATCGTCCGACCGTGCTGTTTCTGGACGAGCC
>JAFYOF010000134.1 GCA_017560305.1 Alistipes sp. | reverse complement strand
TGACAAGGCGGGTGATGTTAAGGATGCTTCGCTCAAGGCACAGCCTTCATTGCACGGTGTGGTTATCGACACCAAGCTTTACAGCCACGCACAGAAGGAGGGCAAGAAGAGCAAGGCAGCCGAGCGCGCACAGCTCGACCAGATTGACCAGAAGTTCGCGACAGAGATCGCAGAGCTCACCAAGGTATTGGTGTCAAAGCTCTGGCAGATTGTCGAGGGCAAGACAGTAAACTCTGTTACCGACTACTTCGGTGGCGAGCTTTACTCTGCAGGTCAGAAGTTCACTATCAAGATGTTGGAGGATATCGCAATGAAGGATATCGACGACAAGACAGGTGTTGTTTCAGGTTACTTGAACCTCGGCACTTGCAAGTGGACTGGCGACGAGCACGCTGATAAGTTGATTGCCGATACAATCAATAACTATACTATCGAGTGGAAGAAGGCAGACGCACGCATCAAGCGTGAGAAGTACAACTTCACTAACGGTGACGAGCTCCCAACATCAGGCGTTATCCAGATGGCGAAGGTTTACATCGCCAAGAAGCGTAAGCTCAAGGTGGGTGATAAGATGGCGGGTCGTCACGGTAACAAGGGTATCGTAGCGAAGGTTGTTCGCGATGAGGATATGCCATTCTTGGAGGATGGTACAATCGTGGATATCTGCTTGAACCCATTGGGTGTGCCTTCACGAATGAACCTCGGTCAGATCTACGAGACCGTTTTGGGTTGGGCAGGTAAGGAGCTCGGTTTGAAGTTCGCTACGCCTATCTTCGACGGTGCGTCGTTGGATCAGATCAACGAGTACACAGCACAGGCAGGTGTGCCACGCAGCGGTCGTTGCTACCTCTACGATGGTGGTACAGGCGAGAAGTTTGACCAGCCAGCGACTGTGGGTGTGATCTACATGTTGAAGCTCGGTCACATGATCGACGATAAGATGCACGCTCGTTCAATCGGTCCATACTCACTCATCACACAGCAGCCACTCGGTGGTAAGGCACAGTTTGGTGGTCAGCGATTCGGTGAGATGGAGGTTTGGGCATTGGAGGGCTTCGGTGCTGCTAACATCCTTCAGGAGATCCTCACAATCAAGTCTGACGATGTTATGGGTCGTGCAAAGGCTTACGAGGCTATCGTTAAGGGTGATAACCTCCCACGCCCAGGTGTACCAGAGGCTATGAATGTCTTGTTGCACGAGTTGCGTGGTTTGGCTTTGTCGGTTAAACTTGAGTAATAATATAGTAGGTATATAAAATTAAGAGATTTGTAATATGGCAATTAAAGATAATAACAAGCAACACGGTTACAGCCACATCTCGATTGGTTTGGCATCTCCAGAGGAGATTCTTGCACAGTCGAGCGGTGAGGTGTTGAAGCCCGAGACAATCAACTATCGTACCTACAAGCCCGAGCGTGATGGTCTCTTCTGCGAGCGCATCTTCGGTCCTGTGAAGGATTATGAGTGCCACTGCGGTAAGTACAAGCGTATCCGTTATAAGGGTATCGTCTGCGACCGATGCGGTGTAGAGGTAACAGAGAAGAAGGTACGCCGTGAGCGTATGGGTCACATCTCATTGGTTGTGCCTGTAGTTCACATCTGGTACTTCCGTTCGTTGCCTTCAAAGATTGGCTATCTGCTTGGCATCCCAACCAAGAAGTTGGAGTCTATCATCTACTACGAGCGTTATGTTGTGTTGAACGCAGGTGCTGCTGCCGAGCAGGGCATCGAGCGTTTGCAGACTCTCGCCGAGAAGGAGTACCTCGACATCATCAACGCATTGCCAGCAGGCAACCAGGCTCTCGCTGACGACGATCCAAACAAGTTCGTTGCGAAGATGGGTGGTGAGGCTATCTACGAGTTGTTGCAGACCGTAGATTTGGACTCAATGTCATACGCATTGCGTCACAAGGCTTCGACTGAGACTTCACAGCAGCGTAAGAGCGAGGCTTTGAAGCAGTTGAATGTCATCGAGTCATTCCGCGCATCAAAGGGCTTGAACAAGCCAGAGTGGATGGTATTGACAGTTATCCCTGTCACTCCTCCAGAGTTGCGTCCATTGGTGCCACTGGATGGTGGTCGTTTCGCAACATCTGACTTGAACGATTTGTATCGCCGTGTTATCATCCGTAACAACCGCTTGAAGCGACTCATCGAGATCAAGGCTCCTGAGGTTATCCTTCGTAACGAGAAGCGTATGTTGCAGGAGGCTGTTGACTCATTGTTCGACAACTCACGCAAGAGCAACGCCGTTAAGAACGAGAGCAACCGTCCATTGAAGTCACTCTCTGACTCATTGAAGGGTAAGCAGGGTCGTTTCCGTCAGAACCTTTTGGGTAAGCGTGTTGACTACTCGGCTCGTTCGGTTATCGTCGTAGGTCCAGAGCTCAAGATGCACGAGATGGGTATTCCAAAGGATATGGCGGCTGAGCTTTACAAGCCATTCGTTATCCGTAAGCTCATCGAGCGTGGTATCGTTAAGACAGTTAAGTCAGCAAAGAAGATTATCGATAGAAAGGATCCAGTTATCTGGGGCATTTTGGAGAATGTAATCAAGGGTCATCCAGTATTGATGAACCGTGCTCCAACCCTTCACCGTTTGGGTATCCAGGCCTTCCAGCCTAAGCTCATCGAGGGTAAGGCAATGCAGTTGCACCCATTGGCTTGTACTGCGTTCAACGCCGACTTCGACGGTGACCAGATGGCGGTACACTTGCCACTCGGCAACGCCGCAATCCTTGAGGCACAGATCCTGATGCTCGGTTCTCACAATGTCTTGAACCCAGCCAACGGTGCACCTATCACCGTTCCTTCACAGGATATGGTCTTGGGTCTTTACTACATCACCAAGCCTCGCAAGGGCGCCAAGGGTGAGGGACTCGTATTCTACGGTCCAGAGGAGGCTATCATCGCTTACAACGAGAAGCGTGCAGCACTCCACGCAACAGTAAAGTGTGTGGTTCGCGATGTTGATGAGAATGGCAACGAGTTCGAGGAGTTGAAGGAGACCACTATCGGTCGTATCCTCTTCAACCAGGTTGTACCTGCCGAGGTAGGTTACATCAACACCATCCTTACCAAGAAGTCATTGCGTGACATCATCGCAGTGGTATTGAAGAAGGCGGGTGCTGACAAGGTTGCCAAGTTCTTGGATGACATTAAGAATATGGGTTACCGTATGGCGTTCCAGGGCGGTCTGTCATTTAACCTTGAGGCTGTATTGATTCCTGACACAAAGCAGGAGCTCGTACAGGAGGGTTATGCAAAGGCTGACGCTATTATGGACGACTATAATATGGGTCTTATCACCAACAACGAGCGTTATAACCAGATTATCGATGTTTGGACAAACATCAATAACAAGCTTACAAAGCAGGTTATCGACACTCTGATTAACGACCAGGACGGTTTCAACCCAGTATATATGATGCTTGACTCTGGTGCCCGTGGTTCTAAGGAGCAGATTCGTCAGCTCTCTGGTATGCGTGGTCTGATGGCTAAGCCACAGAAGTCAGGTGTTGAGGGTGGTCAGCAGGTTATCGAGAACCCTATCCTCTCGAACTTTAAGGAGGGTCTGTCGGTGTTGGAGTACTTTATCTCTACCCACGGTGCTCGTAAGGGTTTGGCGGATACCGCGTTGAAGACTGCCGATGCAGGTTACTTGACTCGTCGTCTGGTGGATGTAGCACAGGATGTTATCATCAACGAGGAGGATTGTGGTACATTGCGTGGTTTGACAGCTACGGCTATCAAGCGCAACGACGATGTTGTACAGTCACTCTACGACCGCATCCTCGGCCGCACAGCCTTGAACGACATTATCCACCCACTCACAGGCGAGGTTATCTGCGCTGCGGGTGAGGAGATTACCGAGCAGATTGCCGAGGCTATCGACAAGTCACCACTTGAGTCTGTCGAGATTCGTTCAGTACTCACTTGTGAGGCGCGTCGCGGTGTATGTGCTAAGTGTTACGGTCGCAATCTTGCAACAGCCCGTATGGTTCAGAAGGGTGAGGTTGTAGGTGTTATCGCAGCACAGTCTATCGGTGAGCCAGGTACTCAGTTGACACTTCGTACATTCCACGTCGGTGGTGTTGCGGGTGGTTCAACAGTTGAGACAAATGTTATTTCGAAGTATGAGGGTCGCTTGGAGATCGACGAGTTGCGTACCATCAAGGGTAAGGCTTCAAACGGTGAGGATGCAGATATCGTTATCTCTCGTCAGTCGGAGTTCCGCATCGTAGATCCAAAGACCGAGATCGTACTCTACACTCACGCATTGCCTTACGCATCAACACTCTTTATGCAGGATGGTGCCGAGGTTAAGAAGGGTGACTTGATTTGCGAGTGGGATCCATATAACGCAGTAATCATCGCCGAGACTGAGGGTAAGATTGCTTACGAGAGCATCATCGAGGGTGTTACTTACCGCGATGAGCGCGACGAGCAGACTGGTCTTTCAGAGAAGGTGGTTATCGAGTCTAAGGACCGTACAAAGAACCCTGTTATCCACATCGTGAATAAGGAGGGTGAGGATGTTAAGTCTTACAACTTGCCTGTGACTGCGCACATTATGGTTAAGGACAACGCCAAGATTAAGGCTGGCGATATCCTTATCAAGATTCCTCGCGCCGTAGGTAAGGGTGGTGGCGATATCACCGGAGGTCTTCCACGAGTGACTGAGCTCTTCGAGGCTCGTAACCCATCTAACCCAGCAATCGTTTCAGAGATTGACGGTGAGGTAGCATTCGGTAAGATCAAGCGTGGTAACCGTGAGGTTGTCATCACATCAAAGCAGGGCGATGTTCGTCGTTACCTGGTGCCACTGTCACGCCAGATCGTTGTTCAGGAGAACGACTATGTGAAGGCAGGTATGCCACTCTCGGACGGTGCTACAACACCAAGCGATATCCTCCGCATCTTGGGTCCAACCAAGGTTCAGGAGTACATCGTGAACGAGGTACAGGAGGTTTACCGTATGCAGGGTGTAAAGATCAACGACAAGCACTTTGAGGTTATCGTTCGTCAGATGATGAGCAAGGTGAAGATTGAGGATCCAGGTGATTCACGCTTCTTCGAGGATCAGATCGTCGATAAGTGGGAGTTTATGGATGTGAACGACGAGCTCTACGACAAGGTAGTTGTTGAGGATGCTGGCGATTCACAGAATGTACAGCCTGGTCAGATCATCTCATTGCGTAAGTTGCGTGACGAGAACTCATCGCTCAAGCGTCGTGATATGAAGCTCGTTAAGGTTCGTGACATCATTCCTGCGACATCAAATCAGGTGCTTCAGGGTATCACTCGTGCCGCTTTGCAGACTTCAAGCTTCATCTCGGCTGCATCGTTCCAGGAGACTACCAAGGTCTTGAACGAGGCTGCTATCCAGGGTAAGATTGACCCACTGGAGAACTTGAAGGAGAATGTAATCTGCGGTCACCTGATCCCAGGTGGTACAGGTTTGCGCGACTACGACAACTTGGTTGTTGGTTTGAAGTCAGACCTCGCAGAGTTGAACGCTCAGGCAGAGTAAGCTCTACACAAATAAAGAAAATAGCTCAACCGCAAGGTTGGGCTATTTTTTTTGTAATTCATAATTCAAAATTCATAATTCAAAATTGGGTAGTTTTTACTCTGCTACTAATAAAAATAATAAATAAAAACGCCATTCCCCGACTTGCGTAGCAAGGCGATGGGAATCTTCAGCTAAACAAATACCATTTGTCGTGCTACGATAATCGTGGTATTAAGTCTATATACTACTTTAGTGGGTCAAAAACCAATAATTTTGAATTTTGAATTTTGAATTTTTAATTTGGCGGTGTATCTTTGTACTCGTTGCCGTGAAGGCAGGTATTGGCTCTATAGTTCAAGGGATAGAACGAGGGTTTCCTAAACCCTAAATTCGCGTTCGAGTCGCGGTGGAGCTACAAGTTTTGATGTAGAAAAGTATGAAAGTATTTCGCAGCGTAAAAGATTTGGGTAATCTCGAGGTCGCACTTCAGGAGGCGATGGAGATTAAGGCTGACCGCTATAAGTATCAGGAGTTGGGTAAGAACAAGACTGCACTCTTGATTTTTTTTAACAACAGTTTGCGTACCCGCCTCAGCACACAGAAGGCAGCGCAGAACCTCGGTATGAATGTCATCGTGCTCGATGTAAATCAGGGTGCGTGGAAGCTGGAGACCGAGCGAGGCGTGATTATGGATGGTGACAAGAGCGAGCACCTGCTGGAGGCTATTCCAGTGATGGCGAGCTACTGCGACATCATCGGTGTGCGTTCATTCGCTACCTTCGAGAGCCGCGAGGATGACTACAACGAGAAGATTCTGGAGCAGTTTATCCAGTACTCTGGCAAGCCCGTATTCTTTATGGAGAGCGCTACGGTGCACCCATTGCAGTCGTTTGCCGACCTTATCACCATCGAGGAGTACAAGGAGCGCAAGCGTCCAAAGGTGGTTCTCACCTGGGCACCACACCCAAAGGCTCTGCCACAGGCTGTGCCTAACTCGTTTGCCGAGTGGATGAATGCCGCAGATGTTGATTTCGTGGTGACACACCCCGAGGGTTATGAACTTGACCCACAGTTCGTTGGTGATGCGAAGGTTGAGTACGACCAGATGAAGGCGTTTGAGGGCGCAGACTTCATCTATGCCAAGAACTGGAGCTGTCCAGGCGTGACCAACCCAGATGATTACGGTAAGATTTTGTCAAAGGATATGAGCTGGACAGTTAGCGAGCGTCAGATGGCTGTGACCAACAACGCGCACTTTATGCACTGCTTGCCAGTTCGCCGCAATATGATTGTGACCGACGAGGTGATAGAGTCGCCCCGCTCATTGGTTATCCCAGAAGCCGCAAATCGCGAGATTTCTGCAACGGTCGTATTGAAGAGAATGCTTGAAGCACTCAAGTAATATACCTTCTATAATAAGAAAAAGCCTGCTAATCAAATAAGCAGGCTTTTTCTTATACCTATATATAAATGTCATTGCGAGGAGGACTTTAGTCCGACGCGGCAATCTTCCTTTTTTATTAAACAAAAGTAGATTCCATTCATTTTCGCTTGCATCCTAATCTCTATTTCAAATGTCACAAGATGCGAAAATGTGGAATGATGTTTATATTATTTAGTATAGTGTTTGATTTGAGAATGTTTGTACTTACCCTCAAACTCCTCTTTGCCGTTTTCGTCATAATTGATGCAATGGATAAGACCTTCCGCATCAATTTCTTTTACAATCATAATTCGTTTTGCGGGTGGATAAATAACAGTCTGACCTGCTTCAAACACATTCTCGGTGGTCGGGTTAGTGTTTGGCGTAATTTGTTGAGGTTGAGTTGTCTTGATGAAATAGTTCTTCAACTCTCTTACATCGTTGCACATACCCCACACCTTAAAGAATAGGATAACGCATAGAATTGCATAGACTAAGGTTGCAATAATTATTAGTGCGTTTGAAAATAAATTTACTGCTATCATAGTTGTAATTTTTTGAGGTTAATATCTTCCTATTTTTGCTTTCTAAAATTCGACATCGGAATCTTCGCCAAGTAGATCGATGGGTTTGCGCCCTCGTGTCCCGAGTAGTAACTCATCCATATCTCGTCGCCCACGGTGATGATGCCTGGGTAGCTGTTGTCGCCGCCCGATGGGAGGCAGAGCACCTCCTCAAAGAAACCGTTGTTGTTGCCAAGGTAGACGCAGGTCTTCGCTGCGCCAGGTACGGCATAGTTGCGTGTTGCCATCACTATGCGGTTGTCGTCAAGCACCAGAAAGTCCTGACCGCCAAGGCGTAAGCCCATCTTCTTCCACTCCCAAGAGGTGAACGGAGCCTTGCTGACGCCCCACCAGCCGCGTGTGTCGCCCGCCTCACGGCGCACCATAATCGCCATTCTGCCATCGGGCAGGAAGCGCACGGTACTCTCGTTGGGGTAGCCGTCAATCTGCAACTTGGTGATAGCCTCAAACTTCTTTCCATCTGCGGTCTTCAGCAGCCACAACTCGTTGCCGTTGGTGTCGCCCTCGGGCGCTTTGTTGTAGCTCACTGCGTAGCCCACGCCGCCGTGCCAGGTGACGCGCCAGATCCAGTCGCGCTTGGTGGTCATCTTTGGGTCAATCTCTGCTGGCTCGGGGGCAGAGAAAGTCTTGCCATCCTCGCTCAACATATAATGAGGTATGCACGCCTCGAGGTTGCGGTTGCGGTAGATTGAGCCGCCGATGGTGACCAGCAGCTTGCCTTCGGGGGTAACCGAGAGTTTTGGGTCACGCAAATCGACACCCTCTTTGCCGACATACGCCACCGACTCCCACTTCACGCCATCCTCCGATGAGAGGATGCGCACCTTGCCCTCTGCCTTGCCATTCTTGTCGAAGATGTGTGACGCGCCCTCGCGGAACGAGCAGTAGTAACGACCCTTGAAGTGAACGAGTGATGAGAATGCGCAGTGCGTTGTGCCGTTGCCCCAGATTTTCTCCACAGAGTAGCTGATTTGCTGCGCTGCGGCTGGCAAAATAGCAAAAAAAGCCAAAATGCCAATCATAATTATACGAAGCCTTTTCATAGTTATAGATTGTAAGTTTTAGGTGCTGTTTACTTCTCTGATATTACAAAGATAGTAAAAAATAATAAAAATGTGGTAGCAATGACGCAAAAATTATAAAAAATGTAAGCAAATAAATATGCATAGGGATTTGCACAAATTGGGGTAGTATTCGCATATAGATGCAAATATGTTTGGAATTTATGGCGAAAAAAGTTGTATTATTAATAAATTTTATTAAATTTGCATCATTATTGATTAGTAAATTAAACTTTTTTAAGATATGAATACGGCAGTTAAGGAGTATGTCGAGCAATTTATGGCCGACATCATTGCTAAGAACCCAGGTGAGACCGAGTTCCACCAGGCGGTTAGAGAGGTAGTAGAGAGCGTTGCTCCCTATGTGTTGGAGAATCCACAGCTTATGAAGATGAAGGTGCTGGAGCGTATCGCAGAGCCAGAGCGCGTGATTTTGTTCCGTGTACCTTGGGTAAACGATAAGGGCGAAGTGATGATTAACAAGGGTTATCGCGTGCAGATGAATAGCGCCATTGGTCCATACAAGGGCGGTATCCGTTTCCACTCGAGCGTAAACCTGAGCATCCTGAAGTTCCTCGCTTTCGAGCAGACATTCAAGAACAGCCTTACAACTCTGCCTATGGGCGGCGGTAAGGGTGGCTCGGATTTCAACCCAAAGGGCAAGTCAGAGATGGAGATTATGCGTTTCTGCCAGAGCTTTATGACCGAGCTTACACGCCACATCGGCGCTGATACAGATGTCCCTGCGGGTGATATCGGCGTAGGTGGCCGCGAGGTAGGTTATATGTTTGGTCAGTACAAGCGTTTGGCTAACGAGTTCACAGGTACGCTCACAGGTAAGGGTTTGAGCTTCGGTGGCTCACTCAAGCGTCCTGAGGCTACTGGTTACGGTGCTTGCTACTTCGGTCAGGCTATGCTGGCTACCCGTGGCGAGTCGTATGCGGGCAAGACTGTGGCTATCTCCGGTAGCGGTAATGTGGCGCAGTTCGCAGCCGAGAAGGCGTTGTCATTGGGCGCGAAGG
>JAFYOF010000133.1 GCA_017560305.1 Alistipes sp. | reverse complement strand
ATTCAGCTGGCTACAATTTGTAGCCAGCTGAATAGGTGAGCAGTCGGTTAGTCGGACTAACCAACTGACTATTTCCCTGCCAACTGGTTAGTGTGGCTAACCATTTCGAGGGAGGCGATAAAAGAACAACTCGTGAGAATCACTCACGAGTTGTTATCATATCAATAATGGATGTTTCTAAATTTCGCACTTAACGACCCACTTGCCATTGCGCTTGCCGTTCTCTCTTTCGAGCAGACCGCGCTCAATCAGGACTGGAGTCATACGCTTCACTGTTCTTTCCGACTTGCCGATGTGCTTTGCAATCTCAAACTGGGTGGCATTTGGGTTATCTTTCACAAATCGCAAAAGTGCCAACTCGTCGAGATTACAATTCAAAGTGCCATTCAAAGTGCCATTTTGGCTCTTTGAAACTTCTATTATGGCACTTTGGGGATCACCTGCCAACATTGTACGGTTGCTCAACTTGTTTTGCTCGCCAAATAAAAGGTTGCGGAAAAATAGTTCGAGGAACTCTGATGTTGCAAAGATTCGCTTCGGGATATTGTTGTAGTTCGCCCTTACAAGCGCATTCCTGAAATACCACGAATTATCCTTGAATACATCGTTATCAACACTGAATCCGAACGTCTGTAGCCACTTCATCGTAAATACAGCAGTAGTGCGGGTGTTGCCCTCTCGGAAAGGGTGTATTTGCCAAATGCCCGATACGAATTTGCAAATCTGCTTTACCGCCATATCGGCATTGAGCACAGAGTAGTCAGTCTTCTTCTCCTGCTCGAAGTCATATTCGAGAGTTTCACGCAACATATCGTAGTTCGAATAGAGCACCGTGTCGCCATTGAGCACCCACTCCTTTTTTGTGATATTCACATCGCGCAACTGACCGGCGTGCTTATAAATGCCCTCGAACAATCGGCGGTGAATCCTCAATAGGTAATCGGGCGTGAACGAGAACGACTGCTCGGACAAAATCTCGGTTATGCGTGCTGAAACTTTATCTGCCTCCTCCGTGCGTTCGTCATCAAGTTGCTCACGAACATCTTTGGTCTCGTAGTAGGTGTCGAGCATATCCTTGACTTGGTCGATCGTAATATCGCCCTCGATATGCTGCATCGCAGCTTTTATGAGATATTCCGACGGCTTCAAGCCATCGACATCTTGAAGACCGATTGCAGTCTGCCATGCACTCGCTTTCGCCTTCTTGCTCGGCTCACCTTGAACTATATATTTATCAAATTCGCTCATATTGCAAAGTTAAAGTTTAATCTATTATAGTTTATGTTTCAAAATGCATTTATACGAATAAATTAATTCGTTGATTTAGATACCAACATATTATAGATAGATAAAAATTCATCATTTAAATCGTTCCCATCAGGACAAAAAGTCTCTCTAAGTTGGGTGTAATTTAAATGCAAGAAATGCCTCTCGCAAACTTTTCTGCCGCCAAGCCGACCTGCAGATGCATGTGTTTTACATATTTCCTTAACATCATCCCAATCACCATACTCGATATCTATAGGTTCATCAAAAGATTTAAAATATGAAGATGGAATATAACATTCTATCTCCCTCTTTTTTGTAACAGAGCACTCCTCATCTTTATACCCCAAATCTTTTAATTTCTTCAGATTAGGAGATTCGTGCTCTATGCTCGTTTTATCAGAGTCAAGTAGAATGTGGTATGGCTTATTTAATTTTTTGATTATTTTAAGATTTGTCCAATGCTGGATCGCCCCACAACCCCCAATAGGAATTAATAGAATACCCATTTCCTCAAATGTTTGGGAAATCTTTCCGGCTTCTTTATATTTTTGTGCTGTATGGGTAAACGCCATTACATCATCTATACCTTCTAAAAGCAAAAAACACTTAACTTTATCATATATTGTAAAAATAAGATCATTACTTTTTATACCTAAATCATTGACAATAGCTTCTATATCAATATCATTGTTTTGTTTGACAATATATTTATTATCTATTTTATTGATAAAAATGAGATTTTCAGTTGTTGTTTCGGCAACAATATTTGGCGAATGTGTCGTCACAAATACCTGATAACCATTATCCGTCATTGAGACTATATTGTTATAGAGTCTCTTCTGTGTTTCAGGATGTAAAAAAGTTTCTGGTTCTTCAAACCCATAAATAAGATTTTTGTCTCCACAGTTTTCCTCTGCCAGCATTTCAAAATAAGACATCATTGTGATTCTTCTGAATCCATCACCCCTCGATGATAAAGGAATGTTTTCAGCATCCTTTTTACATTTAAATGTCGTTGTGATTAACTTAGACCAGTCAAAGTCAACTTGAGCCGTAACTTGTTCTTCTGTAGATACTACCTGATTTATTTTATTTGTAATAGCAGATAATGCCTCGGAGATTTTATCCTTAATCGCTGTCTCTACATCGTCGGTATTAATTTCATCCTTTAATAGTTTAAATGCTTTGTCTTTAAAATATTTTTGAACAGAGCTATCACTATCAGCTAAAGATCTATCCGCACGAAAATATTCAAACTTTGGTAATATATTCTTGATTGCATCTAATATTTTTTTTGCACGCGTCTGTCCGCTAGTAGGCAACTCATCATATTCATAAGAATAATTTATATTGTTTTCAACACAATATAATCTTAGCTTGTCTCTCTTTTCTTTATTATTAAATTCTTCACCGTTTGCTTTTGATGTTTCAATACCTAACTTCTTACACAATGATATTAGGTTTTTCTCATCAAGCATTAGAAAATCATTCTCAGAATATCTTTTCCTTTTGATATAATATTTTGCCTTAATAGTTTTCTGACTGGTATCCCATGTTTTTTTTACATGCAAGCACTGATTCTCATTATATAATTCCTCCGTTTTAAGTGTGGTGGTAACAGCATCATCGATATTTATATTAGCATCGTCACAGTTAAATATCATTTCAATACTAATGGTGCCAGAATCGGTATATATATTGCAGTCATCTGTTGACAAAGAACTATCGTTTAGAAACGCATCAATTGCTTTGAGTATGGTTGATTTGCCCATATCGTTTTTGCCAACGATACAAGCAAACTGGGCTGGTGATATATAAATAGGGCTACTTATACCCTTAAAATTAGAAATTATAATTTTATTAATATTCATAACGCTATTTATTTACTCATTATACTTAACTACAACATCAGCAGCCATACACCTATGACTTTCATTAAATGTATACTCTTGTTTAGTTTTATTTACACTTACATATTCATCGTACCATTTTTGTGGATGCATTTCTGTAGCTTCATGTGCAGTATTGAAATGTTTATATAGTTGCGAATAAGAAATTTTATTCTCGATAATGCATCTTAAATCATTTGTACAAATTGGTATAATTTTCAAATCAGATACATATCGACTAGGATCTTGTGGATCGCAATACATCACCATTTTTCTCATTCGAAAATCTCCAATGACATTAATATGTAGATAGCTTGTCGCAAATACGCAATAGCTATTGGTGTTGCCTGTCCTTAAAAGATGATTGCCGAGGTGTCTCGAAACCGGCTCCATTTCCATTCTTCGCTGATTTGTACTATCGGCTAATGTAGCCTCTAAAAGCAGACTGTGTTCTGGATAATCGGACGTTTCTTTATACTCATATACAATATCAGCCTCACCGCCAGCGGCGTGGGTGATAGGTAATAGATTAGCGTCGAGGGATAGTTTAAGATAATCAAGTATTTTTCCTATTCTTCCGCTTGCCTTATACCAGATAATACCAAGTACATATTCGAATATAGTTGGAACATCAGCATTGTCTGTTACCATTTGGCTAATCTCAGAGTCTGTTCTGTTGTCAAAATTGTCAAGTAGCCTAAGTAGTTTTTCGTCCGAAAATTTTTCGTCGATTAACTTGTTGAAGCGATCGTATCTAACCTTGTCAACTTCGTCGTAAGCTTCATCAATATTTTCTATGTGAATTCCAAGTTCTTTGTTAATTCCGGCTACAATTTCATCTTCATCAAAAGTTAATGCTGGGCAAATATCGTTTAAAGAGCAATTATCAAATAATAAATCACACTCTACATAAGCTTGCTTGTAAAGTTCAGAAATAGCAGAATTAAAGAAATGCTTAGGAACAATATCAAGGCGAATCTGTTCGTCCTCAAAAATAAAACAATTTGTTAACCCTAAATAGCGCCTATTAAGATCAAGGTAATCTTCAAGCATTGATTTAGCCTTATTTAGGTGCATAGTTAGGAAGAAGAATTCCTTAAAGGTCTCTTCCGATTGAGTAATTGCTTCAGGTAATGGGATAAGGCTACCTAGTGGATCTTTTTTGACAATAGATAGATGGTTGGTATTAAACAGAATGGCCTTCCACTTTATAGAGGTAGACAAATTGTTTATTGCCTCAAATAAAAATGGTATTCGAGAAAGGTCATGTTGCATATATACGGCATACAGTTCCTGATATACAGGGATATATGCCTTGTCATAATCAGCACTTTTTCTATTCATTCCAACAGATAAAAGCAATTCACCAGAGAACGGTTCTTCAACGAAACGTTTTAAACCTTCTTGGTAGTTACCTTTACCCATCAAAAAGTCAACGATTATACTATCTACTGCTCCTCCTTTAGCTCTATATTCTTGAATGCAATCTAATATATATTCTGTATTAAATGAAGAGGTACATAGAGGCATTAGGTATCTAAACTCATCATATGTTAGATAGTCGAGTTTAGATAATAGATATAAAACAACAATGAATGGGCGTACGATATTACCTGTGTCGTTTGAGCTCAATTTCAAAAGTTGCTTAAGATATATTAGCGAGTCTTCAGATATATTTAATTGCGTTTTTCTTAAAAAAGAATCTTCGTCGGCAGTAAGTTGCAATAGGTGACGACCAACATCTGTAAGACGATGGTTTTCATTAATAAGTCCCATATCATAAAGCCCACTTGTCTTCTCTCGTGCTGCCTTATACTTTACCTTATCATCTCCTTTTGTAAAACCGTTAGCAACCAACCAGTCGTAATATCTGTTTTTTATTTCATAGATATCAATTTGGCCTGGAATCATATATTTCTTCTCCCAGCCCTGGTCATGATTCTCAGGAATCTTCCAAAAGTCATCAAGCAACTGGAGCTGCCATTCGGTCATTCTATTAAACTCCCTAGTTCTAAAGGATGTTGTGCCAAATTTCCATACAAATGAGCTGTATGGAATTCGTTCATACTTACCAATAAACTTATTATATGTAGCCATATTAGTAGTTTGTTATTAAGACCTCTTGTGATTCAGCCTTCTTTGATTTCTTTTGATAGTTGCTATAATGATAATCCATAAATAAATCATGGACTACATAATTGTGCTGATTAACCCATTCTTGAAGCAATACATTTTGCTTACCCTCATGTTGAAGTACATTACTAAGTGCGAACTTTATTCCGCGTTCGTCAAGCTTGTCTAGTATTGTTAAGAGAGCTCTCTCGTCTTGTTCAGTCCATCCATCTTTCTCATTATATGTTGCGGTTGTAATCAAATATGGGGGATCGCAATATACAAGACTATTCTCGGTCAGATTATTAAAATTGAAACTCCTAAAATCCTTAGTCTGAAATTCATGTTTTTGATTACGCAGAGCATCTAAAAATCTTACAAGTTTCGCTTCTATAGCTGTGTTGAAATCTCGCTTGCCTACAGGAAGATTGAACTCGCCTTTTTCATTGAATCTTAATTGGTTATTAAACCCGAAAAGTATCAATGTATATAGTAATATATAGTATTGGTTATCTTTCTTGGGATAAGTGTTAAAACGCTCTCTAAGCAAAAGGAACTTCTCTCTATTATATGCAGACACTCCTTTGTTAGCATCTCCTCCGTAGTACTTAAAATTGTGATTACGAGTTCTGCTAAAATCAAACTCATCAATAAGTGCATTGATTCTTGAGATTATAGTTTTGTTGCTCATCCCTTTTAATGCCTTCAGCAGATTAATTAGAGGCTTAGATGTATCATTGTAGATGGTATATTCTGCAGGAACATTCATACCTACATTACATCCTCCGCAAAATAAATCTACAAAAATATCTATATTCGCAGGCATATATGGCAGCATCTGATCAAGAATGCGGGCCTTACCTCCAATATAGTTTAATGGAGATGCTATATAATTTTTTATTTGTTTACGCTGCATAGAAAAAGTCTCTCCTGATTATCTTTGTTTTTAGCCTCATATCCGGCTTCAAAACCTTTATACTCGGTAGTAAATACCTGAACATCACCTCTCAGTGAAAGTATTCTAATTATTTCATCGTCCGAAAGTTTGGCGTTGCTTCGACACTGCAACTTCTTGCCATTATTATTATAACTGAATAGAATATAGCGACATCTTAACTTGCGCACAAGGTCTTCAAGAGCAACTGCCGCCTGTATGCTTTTGCAGTATTTACTTTTCATATTTGTGCGATCCATTTTCTTTGCGACACCAAATACTTCAGGTTTTGTCCAAAGGGCGACATTCTCAAGCAGATGATATGCATCGCAGTATTGGCGACTATTATATGGTGGGTCTAAATATGCAATATCAACCTCGTCAATGTCTGCTATATCATTGCTATTTGCACAATATATATGATTATCTGCATTTAAAGGATAATCATTCTCAGGCATTCTAAGCTCTAATACACCATCATATTTTCCGTCTCGGATGAATGAATCATAATGGCCACATGTATGGCTAATCCTATCCATCGCATAAAACAGTGATGTAACAATGCATGCATGTTCCCTTTTGTTGACAAAACCTTCTGTTAATTTTTTCTCAATATCATCTCTGATAAATCCTATCTTTTGGCATGTTTTCTTATCGAAATATGTTTCAGAGAAATTTAGAGACATATAATTCTCCTCAAGCGTTGTGTCAAGCGAGTTATATTCCTCAATGAGCGTAGTCAATTTGGCTCTATCAATAGACTCTGGTGAAAACCAACATAATGCTGCATAATAATTACTCTTCATCATGTCGCATACAACCAAGCGTTTATCAATGAAAGCTGATGCAACACTGCCTGTTCCTGAAAATACATCAAAAAACGATTGTACATCTGTACAATTCTCATTAACAATGCTTTTTATCCAGTCTAGCAATTTGTATTTATTACCCAAATAGCGTCGATTGCTTATATTAAAAGTATTAACCATTCTGTTTTATTCTTTATTTGCTATCAACTCTTTTGGATCTACATTCAATATCTTTGCTATCTCGAAGAGGACTTCGAGGCTGGGTTGGCGGCGGTTGCAGACATAGGAATTCACTATGCAGAAGCTTTTGCCGAGCCTCTCTGCAAGCCAAGTTTGTTTAATTCCTCTCTCTCCGAGGACCTCTTTTATGCGGTTCATATTATATCGTTTAATTATTTTCTACAAAAGAAGTCAATTGCGAGGTCAACCATAATTGCAGTTATGGTCACACCTCGTTTTGCATCACTATCTTTAAGAGATGACTTTACAACTGAAGACAAAAAACTTGTTGCTAGATGCAGCATCTTATTGACCGGTTTGTCTTCTGGTTTGTTATTGAGTATGGTATCTATGCCTTGCAATACAGTAATAGCGGCATTTGCCTTTGCAAACCCTTCATTGTCTGGGTCTATTGCTTCAGCAACGCTGACAGCGTATTTAGATACAGCAAGCAAATCGGCGACTTTCAACTGTTGACCCTGTGGGCTTTGATGCAAAACCTCATCTTGTCTAAATGTGCGATTAGGTTGATAAAGGGTATTTTGTGCGTATGTGTAACGAGTTTTGTATATATTACGCAGACTTATCTCATCTTGCAGAGCATTTAAACACCCTTGAATATTCATACGCAACAATGTCTCATCTTTGATCTCGCGTATATCAATAGGTAATACATCTGGCAATATGCCTTTTGATAACATGGCCTGCTTTGTTTTACTATGCACTGCGTTAGTAAAGTAAGGTATACCAACACCATTAGCATCGATGTATCTTGAAATCATATCCCTTTTATTGCCGGATATATAAGCACTATAAAGGTTAGAATAAGCTATTTCTAATCTCAAAACCTCATCGGCTCGTTGCTGTTCAAGTAAATTCAAAGCCATCATATTATACATATTATTTCCTAATGCTTTACAAAGATATAAAATATTTTGCAATATAAAAAGAAAAGGCGGAGTAAATCCGCCTTGTCTGGGTGTGAAAACAATCTATCACCTTCGATTTCGGTAGCGCCATGGGTCGGGAGTCATAAACTTTTCGAACTCCTCCATATTAGTAATGCATTCGATATTTTGTTTCTTCTCGAGCCATTTCTTGATTGTCGGACGGTCGAAGTACAACCTGTTACCTTGACGAATGAACGGAATGTCGTGGCACCTCACCGTTCGGTACACCGCAGATTTTGATTTGCCAAGTAGCTTGCAAACATCCTCCACGCTCATCAGCTCTCCTTCGAGTGGCTGAGGTTCTTGCTTCTCGCGAACTGTCTTTTCAAGTGCTTCAATTCGTTCTACCAGATTTTGAATGAGCTCCGGCAGCTGCTCAAATGATAAAGTTTTTTCTTGCATTGTCATAGTTTTAAATTTTAAGTTAAACTATTTGGAAGCGTTTTCATATTAAGAGTAGAGGGGCGTTAGTGATAAGGTTTGAGAATTGGTGATTTTTTTGCAAAAAAATTTGTGAACGACTTTCGCCTCCGACAACCAATGCCTTTTTAGTAGAAAGTACAATTCTCTTCGCCCTGTTATTGCGGCTCGTTGCAACTCATTGCGCCTCGTTGCACTCCATTGCAAACTTGGCGAGATATTTTTGTTGAAGAGATTAAAGCATAAAAAAATCCCGAGAGTCGAGTCTAACTTTCGGGATTTATTCGTCTATTTTTGTGGGATTTTATGTCGCTATTTGTAGGCGTTAGCGTTTAGTAGTGTGCATTAGAGGGCGTTAGTTACTTGCCGATGCAGAACTGTGAGAATATCGATTTTAGGATGTCCTCGGTGGTGATTTCGCCGGTGATGGTGCCGAGGTGGTGCATCACTTGGCGGATGTCCTCGCTCAGGAGGTCGGAGCTGATGCCGAGGTTGAGCGCATTAAGTGCCGCCTGAAGCGAAGTCTGCGCCTGCACAAGTGCCTCGTAGTGGCGTTGGGATGATACAATGACCTCGCCGTGGTAGGCTGCCGATGTGTTGTTGATTGCCTTGAATGCTTCGATGAGTTGCGCTACGCCTTCGCCGCTCTTTGCCGAGATATAGATTGTGGAGTCATCGTCGCCAACCGCGTTGTGGGGTGGGGTGGTGCTCAAGTCAATCTTATTCACCACTCGCAGTATGGTCTGGTTTTCCGATGGGGTGTAGCCCTCCAAAGAACCATCCTCCAAAGAATCATTAGCCAAAGAGTCACCCACGACTACCGATGAAGAAAAATCCTTCATCCACAGGATGATACGCGCCTTGCGCAGTGCCTCCTCAGTGCGTTTGATGCCCATCTGCTCCAACTCGTCATCGGTCGAGTGCATACCCGCTGTATCGATGAATCGATAGATTACGCCGTCGATGTTGGTGGTGATTTCAATGGTGTCGCGCGTCGTGCCCGCTATGTCCGAGACCATTGCTCTATCCTCGCCCGCCAGGCGGTTGAGCAGGGTGCTTTTGCCCACATTCGGGCGACCTGCGATGGCAACGATTACGCCCTCCTTGAGCGCATTGCCCAGCGCAAATGACTCTGCCAGCGACGATACTTTGCCGAGAATCTTCTCTAGCAATACTCGCAACTCGGTGCGGTCTGCAAACTCCACATCCTCCTCCGAGAAGTCCAACTCAAGCTCCAGAAGCGAAGTGATGCGAATCAACTCGTCACGCAGCGAGCGCAACTCCGCCGAGTATGCTCCGCGCATCTGCGTGGTGGCAATGGCGTGAGACGCCTGCGATGAGGATGCGATGATGTCAGCCACGGCCTCGGCCTGCGACAGGTCTAGGCGACCCGCCAGGAAGGCTCTGCGTGTGAACTCACCCGCCTCGGCAAGGCGTGCGCCTCGGGCGGTCAATAGGGAGATTATTTTGCTTACAATATATCGTGAGCCGTGCGCCGAAATCTCCACCGACTCCTCGCCCGTGTAGGAGTGTGGCGCGCGGAATATACTCACCACGACATCGTCCACCACCTGCTCGCCATCCACTATGTTGCCGTAGTGCAGCGTTGCGGTCTTCGCCTCGCTCAAGGGCTTGCGGCCTCGGAAAAGCGAGTCGCAAATCTCTATCGAGCGCTGACCGCTCAACCTGATGACGCACAATGCTCCGCCCGCAGGTGTTGCGGGTGCTACGATGGTGTCGTTGTCAAGGTAAATCATTCTTTATCGTTTTTCAATTCTAAGACGCTGACCCACGCTGAGAACATTTGCGTTCTTGAGCTTGTTCCAGGTCATAATCTGCTTGGTTGTCACGCGGTATTTCTTTGCGATTGCGCCCAATGTCTCGCCGCTTTTGACCTTGTGGTAGATTACTGCGGTCTCCTGCATCTTCTTCTGCACTGCGGCAGGGTTGAGGTACTCCTTTAGGAATGTCGAGTCCTTGGCAAAGATTGAGTCCTGCTTTGTGATATACTCTGTGATGCGGTTCGCTGGCAGGATGAGCGTGTAAGGCTTTGTCGTTGCAGGAATCACCTCGAGTTTATACTGTGGGTTGAGCATCGCAAGGGTAGTGCTGTCAACATCGATTGTCGATGTAATCTGCTTCATATGCATCAGGCGGTCAATATGTATGGTGTCAACCGCGATAGGCAATGGAGGCTCGTTGTACTCGATGTTGTGCGCCTGATGGTATGCGTAGGCGTAAGTCGCTGCGATGAACGCTGGCACATATCCGCGGGTCTCGCGAGGCAGGTGCCAATATACATCCCAGAATGACTCTGGCTTGCCACCAGCACGCGCCAATGCCTTGTTCACATTACCCGGACCGCAGTTGTATGCCGCCAGCGCAAGGCTCCAGTCGTTGTACATATTATACAATACCTTGAGGTATTTACAAGCCGCGCGTGTAGACTTTACAGGGTCCATACGCTCGTCAATCATCGTGTTGATTTCCAAACCATACGACTTACCCGTGCTTGGCATAAACTGCCACAAGCCAGCCGCTCCAGCGCGTGAGATAGCCGTAGGGATAAGCGCTGACTCGATGATTGCCAAGGCGCGCAACTCCACGGGCATACCAGCTTTAAGGAGCTCCTCCTCAATCATCGGGAAGTAGTACTTTGAGCGAGCCAGAACACGGCTCATCACACCCGATGGGTTGGTGTAGACGCGAATCTTGTCACGCACCAACTCGTTGTATGGCAGGTGGATAGGTGTAATCATCAGGTCGAGGCGAGCCTTGTAGAGCGAGTCCATAGCGGTGTCGGTGCTTGGGTTCTCCGCCTCGCAGATATACTCCTCGAAGAATGCCTGAAAGGTGTCGTTCACCTGCTGGAGCTTCAATACTCTGTGTAGCGAATCCACCTGTGCAGGGGTGTAGTCCACGGTGAGCAGACCCTTCGATGGCATCAGCTTGCGCTCATCCTTCTCGTCGTGCCACGCACGCTGCCAGTCGCTCTCTCTCTGACGATACTCCTCCACGAGTGAGGCGAGTGAGTCGGCACGCTGGCGCTCTATTGCGAGTTGTACTTTTGGCTTAACCTTCTTCTCCTTCTTGAAAATCTGTGCCTCGGCGGGTGAGGCGATGGTGAATGCTGCTAGAAGCAGCGCAAATGCTTTGATAGTTATCTTTCTCATTAAAATCTTACATTTATATCAAATCCGTAAATCGGCGTAGTGCCGTTGTGTTGTGTGTACTGGCAGTCGAACATCGGCTGGATGTCTACTGTCAGGTTGTCCGAGATGTCAAAATCCTTCAGGTGGGCATCCACATGGGCGTCGATGGCCTGAAAGACATATATTCCCGCCGTGAGCAGAACACTCAGGTCGCGGTTGCGTCGGTTTGAGTCGCGCAGGTTCTTCAGGAATGTTGCCGTATATCGTCCGCGGAACTCGTCAGCCGAGCCGTTTGGATATTTGTCGGGGTTGATGTCGTAGTCGGCACGCAACGAGTATGCCTTCTTGAATCGCTGGAAGCCTCGGTTGTTCCAGTCGATGACATATATCATCGACGCCAGGCCGCCCCACACGATTGGCGCACGCCAGTAACTCTTGTTGTAAATCTGACCCGCACCCGGGCAGATGAGCGAGAGCGTTGTCGCCTTCTTCACGCTTGATACCTCGTTGGTCGAGTAGTTCAGCGCCGCATCGCCGAGGAAGTAGATGTACGATGCCGCTGTGGTCATCATAAATATCTGCTTCGAGGTGTTGGCTCGAATCATCTTGCTCTGCAAGGCGTTCATCTCCTCGGTACGGCTCAGTCCGCCGAGCAACATCTCCTCATACTGGCGCTTCAGCGGGCGGTACTCGCTGCCGTAGTAAGCCCACATACCAATCGAAGCACCCATCGTACCATATAATATAGGCAGCTTCCAGTATTGCTTGTTGTAAATCTGACCATAGCCAGGCAGCACGGCAGCCACCGCGCACACCTTCGAGAGCGATGACGAGTCGCTGAAGATAGGCTCGCGGGGAATGATGTTGCCATACTCGTCCACACGGTCCTGCTCTATGGCGAGCTGCAGTTTTCGCTCATATCGTGCCAGAGAGTCCATCTTCTTGCGGTGCATCTTCTCGCGCAGCTTCAACTCCTCCTTGGTCTCAATCTTTACAGAGTCCAACGATGTTGAGTCCTTGCGCAACACGCCACCCGCTACAACCTGTCGGTTGCCACGCTTGAACTCCTGTGCCGAGGCCTTGGGGATGAGTGTAAGACACGCCAGGGCGACCAGCCACACATAAGGGTGGGCGAGTCCTCGCAGGGCGCGTTGTACTCCACGCAGTATGGTTGTAAGGGTTGACACCATCTGCTTCGGGTTATTTGTTTCGCAAACGCTGGATGAATGAGTCGATATCCTCGTCGCTTGAGAAGTCGATAACAATCTTGCCACCGCCATTCTTGCCACGCTTGATGCTGATGCGGTCCGAGAAGTATGGCTCGAGCTGCTCCACAAGGCGTGAGTATGACTCTGGATACTCCTCCTCTTCCTCGATGTCGGCGTTGATAGGCAATGCGAGCTTGCGTGCCATCTCCTCTGCCTGACGCACCGAGAGAGCCTTCTTGATGCAGCGCTTGAGTGCCCACAACTGACGGTCCTCGCTGATGCCTGCGATAGCCTTTGCGTGACCCATTGTGATGATACCCTCCTTCAGGGCGAGCTGCACCTCCGAAGGGAGAGTCAAAAGACGCATATAGTTTGATACTGTCGAGCGCTTCTTGCCCACCTTCTCTGCCATAGCCTCCTGTGTGAGGTTACACTCCTCGATGAGGCGCTGCATACCCAGCGCAATCTCTATGGCGTTGAGATCCTGACGCTGGATGTTCTCCACTAGTGCCATTGCGTGCAGATTCTCGTCATCCACCTCGCGGATGTATGCTGGCAGGGTATCGAGTCCCGCCTGCTGCGATGCTCTCCAGCGACGCTCACCGCTGATGATGATGTACTTGTCATCCTGCTTCTTCACGGTGATAGGCTGAATCACGCCCAGCTGCTTGATAGATGCCGCCAACTCAGCCAGCGCCTCCTCGTCAAACTGCGTGCGGGGCTGCTGTGGGTTGGGGATAATCTGGTCGATGGCGATGTGTGCCATCTGGTTCATAGGTGTAGTCTTCACGGCGATTTTCTCGGCGCCGAAGATGGCGTCCAAGCCTCGTCCTAAACCTTTCTGCTTCATATCGTGTTCTATTTTTGTTCTTTCTTCGTTTTGCGGTTGCGCTTCAGGAACTCCTT
>JAFYOF010000132.1 GCA_017560305.1 Alistipes sp. | reverse complement strand
TGGGTGTTACCAAATAACAAAAAGTATTTTGAAGTGCCATACAAAGGCACATATCCTGGACTATTGCTGATTGGGAAAATATTTACCGCTATTGCCCACGAAGGTAGTGCTAGTATGCATGTAAACAGCGATTAACTATGACGAAATTGTATGTATATGCCGATTTCGATTGGCTCAAAGAGATTGAACTTATTGGAGAACTGGGCTACGAATCGCTTCGTGGCTCGGATAGTTATAGTTTTAAGTTTGCCGATAGTTGGATAAAAAAGTACAATGCCATTACCCTCAGCGAAGACCTTAACAACTATCCAGGGATACAATATACCCAACCGAACAAAGATATCTTCGGCTGCTTTGCCGATGCACTGCCAGACAGATGGGGGCGCACTCTTCTTCTCCGTCGTGAGCAGATCTTGGCACAAGAGGAGAACCGACCAATCCGCAGGCTTTCATCGTTTGACTTTTTGACAGGTATTGATGACTTTTCCCGTATGGGAGGATTACGATTCAAAAAAACACTTGATGGCGAGTTCATAAACGCGGACAAGTCTTTGCGTATTCCCCCGTTAACAGACTTGCGTGAACTCATTGCAGCAAGCAAGGAAATTGAAAAAAGCGAGGACGCTAATATCCTCCCCGAAAAAAGATGGATTGCCCAACTTGTGCAGCCGGGTTCTTCGCTCGGTGGTGCTCGCCCCAAAGCAAATGTTGTAGATACGGACCGCAGTATATATGTCGCAAAGTTCCCATCATTGAAGGATGACTACGATGCAGGATTGTGGGAACATCTCTGCCATCTATTAGCCAAAAATGCGGGCATTAACGCTGCCGAAACAAAGGTGCTTGCAATAAACGACAAGCATCACACGCTCCTTTCTCGTCGTTTTGATAGAACAGAGGATGGCAAGAGAATACATTTTGCATCGGCAATGACACTACTCGGGTTAAATGATGGCGACAACGCTACAACAGGACACGGATATATTGACATTGTTGATTTTATCATTAGTGGTTGTACCGATGTTGATGCAAACTTACGAGAGCTATTCCGCAGAGTGGCATTCAATATATGCGTAGGCAATAGCGATGATCATTTCCGTAACCACGGTTTTCTGCTCACCGCAAAAGGCTGGACACTATCGCCTGCATACGATATGAACCCAACGCTGAATGACCATCAAAGTTTGCTAATTAACAGCAAGACCAACGAATCCGATTTGTCAATTTTGCTCAACTCTTGCGAGGAGTATATGCTCACACCAGAGGTGGCAAAGAGTATCATTAACGAGGTTGTAACGGCTGTCAAGGATTGGCGAGTATTAGCAAATAGATTAGGTATTGCCAAGAGCGAAATGACGTTGTTTGAAGGAGTGTTTGATAACAGGATAGATGCTAATTAATAGCCTTCAATATAGCATCTTTTAGTATGTTTTACATATACCAAAGTACATATGATAACGATATATCTAGATAAACAAGTCTTTAGTCATTTATTTAATGCAAGAGAGGAAAAGTATTCGCTCTTACGTAATAAGATATTATCTCATAAGGACGAATTTATCTTCTTTTATTCAAATGCGCATTTATTTGATTTGCAAGATGATAAAACCGACATTAAATATGCAGAAATGGAGTTTATGCAATCTATTGTTGATGGGAATAGATTAATCTATGAGTTTCCTAGACAAGAAGTGATGAAACAATCTCCACGTGAAGCCTTTGAAACTGTTGGTAAGGTAGGAGATTTTTCATGGCTTGACAATTTTGATGTTTCTCAACTAACAGATGAACAACTGAATGCAATAAATAACATTGTTGATATTAGCATTAAGGATTTAAAAGGTGAACTGGATTTTAACTGGTTGACAAATAGAATACCGATTTCGGCAAATGAGTTGCAAGTAGATGTGCCAATTTTTAAATCTCTAATGAATTTTATAGCATATAATTTTTACGAAAATAAGAATGCTTATAAACAGGTACGAGATAATACTATAGCGAGATATAACCCTAAGGAGATTAAAGCGAATGGAGAAGATGTATTCAATGAGCAATTGTCATCGTCGCCACTAGGATTGTCGTTTATAGAGACAATTAAAGCAACTTTGGCTCAAACAGGCTTGTCTTCTTCAGATTCAGCAATTGTCTATTATATGTCATATATGTTACTTGATTTATTCGGAGTGAATAAAGAAGCTCGAAAGAAAGTTAAGTTTCAAAATATGCAAGCAGATTGCTGTCATAGTTTTTTCGGTTCTTATTGTGATTGCATAGTCAGTGATGATGAAGGACTACGCCTCAAAAGTAAAACATTATATAAGCTGTTTAATTTGGGCACCAAGGTGTATTCAATAGATGAGTTCATCGAAAGATTCGATGAGGCAATTAATAATAACAAGAAATCTGGTCGTAAATATTTTGATGAAATTTTTAACGATTATATTGCAAGACAAATACTAAGAACAGAAATAACACCAGAGCATACTTTAACTTATTTGAATACATCTAATAAATTCTTCGGATACTTTAATTGTATGATAGAAAGAAAATCAGACAATGAAACGGTTATAATTCTTCATAAAAATAACGATTTAAATCAGCCTATGCTTGTCAGAGAAATAGAAATCATAGTCAATAGGATGGTTAAAGTATTTAATGATATGGGGGCAAATTTTACATTGTTTGATGAAGCAGTGGAACTTCCTCAATTGAAGGCTGATAACTGGAATAGAATATTAGTACTAAATGATGCGGATATTTGCTTAACCAAATTCAAAGAGACTCCAATGCTATGCTTATGGATTAAGTTGAAACAGCCAATAATATAACATTCAAATATGTAAGGTAGGGATTCCGAACTTAGGTGGAGCAAAATTTTAGTGTAGCCATTTCTGTTTCAAATAATTTCATTACCTTTGCATCAAAGTAGGAACTCGACTCTGCGAGACACTGCAGAATGGTGCAGAATTTAGGTGGAGCAATAGCGGGAGATTACGTTTGGAGCATTTCTTTAATGCAAAGATATATAGCCATTTAGGAATGAAACTCATTTTC
>JAFYOF010000131.1 GCA_017560305.1 Alistipes sp. | reverse complement strand
GGTGTAGATTGTGCAAGGCGCAAGGCTCTTCTCCACAGCATCAAACACCACCACCGCTGGCTCTACCGTAGCGCTTGGACGCTGCTTGGTAGCCTGACCAGAGATTGTGACTGTCTTGCCGCTCTCAACGAAGATGTAAGGGGTGTTCTCGTAGTCGATAGACCACTCGTTGCCATTGCCGCTTGTAATCTTCATCTGCGCGCCATTTGCAAAGTAGTTCTTGAAGTTCTCGGTGAACTCCAACTTCACGATAGCATTTGCCAACTTGGCTGGGATGTTTACATTCACCAACTGACGAGCATTCACATTGTAAGAGGTCTCACCCTTGAAGAAAGGCTTATTCTCACCCTCCTGCGATGCATCGCCGAAAGTCGCTACTGCGTCATACATACCCGCCTTGAAATAGGTCTTCTTGTAATTCTCGTTGAACGCATCAACCGAAGCCCAACTATCGCCAGAGTAGCCTGTCGAGGCATCTGTGCTGCTGATAGCCAGTGCAAAATCACCACCTGCAGGGATGGTTGTACCCTCTGGCAGGTTCACCTGCGCACGAGTACCCTCAACCACAAGGGCTGGCGTAACACCGAAACTCACGATGCCAGTACCCTCGGGGGTATTGACCTTCGTCAACTCGTCATCAGACTTTGAGCAGGCAACCGCAGCCGCCGCCAAAGCAATCAATAACAATTTTTTCATTTTTTAAATTAGTTTGTTTTTGTTTCTATTTTCTATTTCAAAATGGTAACACGAATGTTATCCAAATATATTCTCCAAGATCTACTCACCCAACCATTACCCGCAAAGTCGTAATCACGGCTCACTCGCCACGAAAGACGATTGGCGTTATTCACACCTTCAAATGTCTGCGTAATATCGGTTTGACTGATATTGGTGTATGAAGCATTTGTATTGGTCTCAGGGTCAATTCTTGATGAAGCACCAGAGATGTCATCACCACCACCTAAAGCGCCCTCTGACGCCAATGCTACACCAAAGTCCAAATAGGCATAATTATTACTACGAGTTGCGTTGAACTTCACCTGAATATTCACACTCTTGCCATCCTTGAGCGATGTAAGACCCGATGTATCCATACGACCACGATACTCTGCCACGGTCTCGTGACGCACACCGACAGCCGCTGCACCGCTACTCACTCCTACACGCGCACCGTACCACCCTACCAGACCATACTCATCCAACGACTTTGCAGTCACAGCACCAGTATTCTTGTTCAACTCATACTCGAAGGCAGTCACACGCGAGAAATTCTCCTCAAAAAGATATGGAGCAGAGAGGTCATAACTATTCAACTTGCCTGCGTTAATAGACTCGCCAAAAACGATTGCGTCCGGATTTTTCACGATAGCACTCTCTGACTCAAATACGAGCGAATGCTCCGCCGAACGGAATCCGCCATCAATTAGGTCGCTGAAGATTTTGAATGTTGTGGCGGTTGAATATCCTGCACCAGCATCCACCGCCGTGCTGCAAAAGGTGCTATAATCTGCGAAATAGTAACCCTGCGCCAACGATAAATGGAGGTCAGTCACAGGCTCACCCAAACGCGAATGGTCTATCACATTACAAGCAATTTCAGTGATTGTGGTTGCCACGGGCACCGAGAGTTTTACCTTTGAGATTGCGCCTGCCACCCAGTTCTTCTGCGTAAAGGATGCCACGCGGCGCTCGGTGTAGGTACCATCGGCTGTCTGGAAGCGGATATCCACGCCGCCGTTGCGCTCCACGCCGTTGATAAACACCCAGAACTCATCGCCCGATGACTTTGGCTCGGCAAACTCCACCACGATAAGGTCAGATGTATTGTTCACCGACACAACCTCGCCCGTAGTATAGTCCACCGTAACATCTCCCGCCACCGCAAATGGGAACTTCACATAGGCTCTTACAACCTCTGTGCCGAGATTGTTGTGGGGAATTGTCACACGGAAGGCGTGTGTATGGTGAGTAAAGACAAGGTCAATGTCGTTGATATAGTTACTCTCGCTGGGGTTATACTCCGAGCCTGTGCTGCCACCCGTGCAGAGCTTCAGCGTTGAGACAGCGTTGCTGCGCGCAGTCATAAAGTCGGGAGCGCCGCCATACTCGCCATTCTGCACCGATGGGATGGTCATCGTAGCGGTTGTGCCCTCGATGGTTACGCCTCGTACTGGGCTCACGGCATAACACTTGCCATCCACCATCTGCTCGATAGCGGTCAGCGCATCAGCATCAGCCGTAGTATCAAACTTTGCCTTGAAATATCCCTGCGAGCCGACCGATGAGTTATCGGTGAGAGTAGCCCAGAAGCTCGCCTCCTTTGAGAAAATCTGCTCAGCGCCATCATACGCCATCAGCGTGATGCGGTCGCCTCGCTGCCAGCGCAAATCGAGATTCTCGTCGAGCGTGGCACGAGTTGAGGTAACACCAAAACGCAACTCTGTCGTGCCCTCCTCTACGGGGTCTACAACAGCCTGCCCATTATCCCAACCATCGTATATATCGTCAGTGGAACAAGCGCACACCATCACAACGGCAAGCGCAATGACCACATATCTATAAATCAAATGCATCTGAAAATTCAATTTTTCCCATCGTAAGTCGCAAAAATAGGATTTTCCACTTGTATAAGAAAACTTTTTCAACGAATAGTTCAATTTTTACCACGAATAATACAAAAAAATCGCTCTTTTTGGCTAAACCCACACCACTGAGCGCCCTCTTTTACGAAGTAAGAGGTTGCCAAACCCATAAGTTCGGCAACCTCTTTTCCTGAAATTTATATCTCGCAGAGCGCCCCTGCGCCCGAGACTACTTGTCCTGATAGAGATAACGCTTGATAGAGCGCTTTGGAGTCTTCTCGAACTCGCTCTCCATCAACTCGTGACGACCTACGCGCTCATAAGATGCAACCATCGTATTGAGGGTTGTGATGTTCTCCTCCATCATCTTCTTGAGCTGCTCAGAATCGATGTTCTCCTGCTTCGCCTGATCGTAGTCAGGGAAGATAAGCGCAGTCAGAACTCCCTTACGCTCAACCACTAACGACTCCATCACAAGAGGCAGGTTGTTGAGTTTATCCTCAATCTCCTCGGGATAGATATTCTGACCCGAGCCAGTCAAAATCATAGTCTTGCAACGACCCTTGATGTAGATTGTACCATCCTCATCCATCACACCCATGTCGCCTGTGTGCAACCAGCCGTCAGCCTCAAGAACAGCCTTTGTAGCCTCCTCGTTCTTGTAGTAACCCATCATCACATTCTCGCCGTGAACCACAATCTCGCCAGGGATGTTCTGTGGGTCCTTCGACAAAATCTTAGCCTCCATAATACCTGGCAGGTATCTTCCGCAAGAGCCACTCTTGAAGTAGTCAGGATGCTCATAGCTAATCAGCGGACCGCACTCGGTCATACCATAGCCGATAGTGAGCGGGAAGTTAATCTTGCGAAGGAATGACTCTGTCTCCTGATTCATTGGCGCACCACCAACAATAAAAATCTGAGCCTCACCACCAAACGAAGCCATCAACTTCGAGCGGATGATTGAGTAAAGAGCCGTATTTACGAAAGGAATCTTCATCGCGATGCTCATAGGACCCTGCTCCAGCATAGGCATAATCATCTTGCGATAAACCTTCTCCAGAATCAATGGTACTGAGCAGATTACAGTAGGCTTCACATTCTGCATCGCATCAACCAAAATCTTTGGCGATGGCATTCTGCCGAGCAGAGTGATGTGACCACCAGCCACCAACTGCGCCAGGAAGTCGAATGCACAACCATAGGCGTGAGCCAATGGAAGGAACGACAATGAACGGCCGCCTGGGTAGAAATAGTGTCCGCCTGTGTTAGGGTTAATCATATCGCGAGCAAAGACCATATTACCCGTGAGGTTGTTTACCGACAACATAACACCCTTCGATGAGCCAGTTGTTCCAGATGTATAGTTCAAAAGAATCATCTGCTCGTTTGGCACATCCTTATACTTGATGTCCTCCACCGAGAATCCCGCAGGATACTTCATCTGGAAATCATTCTCCCAGCTCTTGAGCAGAGTAGAGAGCTTGTCGCCCTCCTTCTCGTATACCACCTCGAAGTTATTTACCAGCAGCGCAGCCTCCAACTCTGGCATACGGTCGCTGTCGAGGGTCTGCCAGTAGATGTCACCCGCAAAGAGCAGGCGGCTCTCCGAGTGTGTGATGATATTCTCAACATCGGCAGGGTTGAAATCCTGAAGGATTGGCACGATTACTGCACCATAGGTAACCGTTGCGATATATGTGACACACCAATTCACATTGTTGCGTCCAATCAGAGCAATCTTATCACCCTGCTGCACACCATACTCTTCAAAGAGAAGGTGCAAACGGGCTATCTTCTCCGACATCTCGAAATAGGAGAGCGAATCCTTTCCGAAATAGTCAGACAATGCAGGTAAGTTGTGATTCTCACGGAAACTTACCTCGAACATTTTAATTAAATTATCCTGTAACATATCCTATTTAATTATTCCTTTTTCTCTTGCTTGTCGGCGGGTCGTTTCCATATGTATATCTTCGACTCCGTACCGTTTTTCAGGCGTTCGATATTCTTGCGGTGAGACCACAGCAACAGCACCGCAATCGCAAACGAGAAGACGATGAAAGTCACCGAGATATCGTTATAGCGCGACCACTCTGTAGTAGCGTGGAACAACACCAGAACCGGAAAGCTGCAACCTGCCGTCATTGATGCGAGCGACACATAATTCGTGAACAGGAACACCACCAGCCAAACGCCGAAACATACAAATATAATAGATGGATAGATACCTGTCACGGCACCCACAAGAGTTGCTACACCCTTGCCACCCTTAAAGTTCGCAAAAATTGGGAAGATGTGACCCACCACCGCTGCGAACACACCCAAAATCTTGAGGTTAATGAGCCACGCCGAACTGATATCAGCATCGTAGCGCAACATACCCACCAGCGTCACCGCCAGAAATCCCTTGAAAAAGTCAAGGATAAAAACGGGGATTGCCGCTCTGCGTCCAAGCACTCGCAACATATTGGTTGTACCCGCATTCTTGCTACCGTGCTCACGAATATCGACACCATAATAGCGCTTGCCAATCCACACCGCGCTCGGTATTGAGCCCAGCAAATATGCAAAAATCAGCATCGATAAAACGCAATAGTATGTAATGAAACCCCAGCCTGCCATAAGTTTAAGTTTTAATGCGAATATTGGTTATCCGCGCATTAGTAAAATTGTATAATCCATACAAAGATATACTTTTTTCCTTAAACTTACCAATTTCTCGCTAAAAAAAACTCATCAACGAGATATGCGGTCCTCAAATTTCCGCCACAAAATTGACTCTAATTTCCCAATTTTCAAAAATTATGTGGTTAAGGGGCACTCTTTGCCGTAAGGGGCGAAAAATATTGACCAAAAGGTCTATTCTGTGGCGAAATTACCCTCTCAAGGCGAAAAATCCCCGTCCGCCAATGACAAAAATCCCCTCACACAACATTCATCCAGGGCACTTCGTTACAAAGAAAAATAACTCGGAATAAAACGATGTAATTTTGCAAAAAAATAGTATCTTTACCGCGTATTAAAAGAAAAACGACTATGGATATCAAAAAAACTGCTAAAGAGACTCTCGCCAATTTTGCCTGGTGGCGTGATATGATTACCATCATCTTCGGTTGCATTATGGTGTCGGTGGGTTTTGTGTTCTTCATCAACCCCTACAACATCGTGCCCGGTGGCGTTTATGGTGCGGGTATCGTCCTGCACAACATCTTCCCATCTGTGCAGGTGGGTACATTCGGCTATATGTTCGACATTCCGCTGCTCATCACCGCCATCATCATCTTCGGTAAGCAGTTCGGCGGCAGAACGCTCTTTGCGGCGTGTATCACCCCTGGTTTGATGAACATCATCTCGTCGCTTGCCTACCCTACCAAAGAGGCTCTGCACGCGCTCGACCCAGCGCAGTTGATGGGTGGCGCGATTAACCTTTCTGACCACCTTATGCTCAGCTGTATCCTCGGCGGTACAATCCTCGGCGCTGGTCTTGGTCTGGTTGTGCGCAGCAATGCCACTACAGGCGGTACCGATATCGTAGCGATGCTTCTCAACAAATATTTCCACCTCCCATTCTCGCGTGGCGTGTTGCTCGCCGATGCGGGCGTTGTGCTGGCGGGTCTGCTGGTCATCGGTTTCGGTCTGGGTCTTGACGAGGGTGAGACTGGCGGATGGTTGCTTTCGCTCTACTCGCTCATCTGTATCTTCGTATCTTCACGCGTGATTGACTATGTCATCGATGGTGCATCATACGACAAGTTGCTCTTCATCATCACCAAAGAGAATGACAAGATGCGCGACTTTATCATCAACGACCTGGAGCGTGGCGCTACATTCCTCAAGTCGGCCGGTATGTATACCAAGGAGGAGAAGGAGATGATTTTTCTTGTCGTGAGCCGTCGTGAGGTGGCACTCGTTCAGCGCAAGCTGAAATCAATCGACCCACGCGCATTCTTCGTTGTGACCGACGCCTACGACACCTACGGCGAGGGCTTTAAGGCGTTCCCAGAGGGTGATAGCGTTTTGAATGAATAAAATTAAGAAATATGATAAATGTAAACACACTGCGCCCGCTCAAGGGCGAGGGCAGACGCCTCTTTGTCGAGACCTACGGTTGCCAGATGAATGTCGGCGACACCGAGATTGTGGTATCCATTATGCAGAAGGAGGGCTACATCTACACCGACAACATCAACGAGGCTGATGTCATACTGATTAACACCTGCTCAATCCGCGACAACGCCGAGCAGCGCATCTGGGGACGCCTCACAGAGATGCGTCGTCTACGCAAGAAGAAGCCTTCGTTGCTCATCGGCATCATCGGCTGTATGGCGGAGCGACTGAAGGAGCAGCTCACCGTGGGCGACCTTGCGGTGGATATCGTGGCGGGTCCTGACACCTACCGCGACCTTCCTAACCTCGTGCGCGAGGCGGAGAGTGGCGGCAAGGGCGTCAACACCATCCTCTCGCAGGAGGAGACCTACGCCGAGATTGCCCCTGTGCGTCTTGACAAGAACGGCGTGAGCGCCTACATCGCCATTATGCGTGGCTGCAACAACTTCTGCTCTTACTGTGTTGTGCCCTACACTCGCGGTCGTGAGCGTAGCCGCGAGGCATCGACAATCATCGCTGAAGCTCGTTCACTCTTTGAGAACGGCTACCGCGAGGTGACTCTTTTGGGTCAGAATGTAAACTCCTACCGCACGGGCGATGTGAACTTCCCTGCCCTGCTGAAGGCTGTAGCCGAGATTTCTCCGCTGCTGCGTGTGCGCTTTGCCACATCACACCCAAAGGATATGAGCGACGAGTTGCTGGAGGTTATGGCTTCGATGCCTAACATCTGCCGTGCTATCCACCTCCCCGCACAGTCAGGCTCAACGGTGATGCTGGAGCGTATGAACAGAAAATACACACGCGAGTGGTATCTCGACCGCGTAGCTGCCATCCGCCGCTATATGCCCGATTGCGCCATCACCACCGACCTTATCGCAGGTTTCACGGGTGAGACCGAGGAGGACCACAAGCAGACCCTCTCTCTTATGGAGGAGGTTGGTTATGAGTTCGCCTTTATGTTCAAATACTCGGAGCGTCCTGGCACCTTCGCTCAGCGCAACCTGGGTGATGACATCCCCGAGGATGTGAAGACTGCACGCCTTACCGAGATTATCAACCTGCAGAACCGTCTCTCGGAGGAGAGCAACAAGCGCGACATCGGCAAGGAGTTTGAGGTATTGGTTGAGGGTCGCTCGAAGCGCAGCGAGGAGCAACTCTTTGGCCGCACATCGCAGAACAAGGTTGTGGTGTTTGACCGTGGAGACCACCAGATCGGCGACTATGTCCGTTGCCGCATCACCGGTTGTTCATCGGCAACCCTCTTTGGCGAGGAGATAAAATAAAAATTAATCAAGGCGGACTCAATGTTCCGCCTTTTTACACTCATATTATGAAGACACAGATTACCGACACGATAAAATACATTGGCGTTGATGACCACGACCTCGACCTTTTCGAGAGCCAGTACATCATCCCAAACGGCATCAGTTACAACTCATACCTCATCGAGGATGAGAAGATTGCCATCATTGACACCGTAGACAGCCGCAAGAGCGACGAGTGGCTGCCGATGGTTGAGTCTGCGCTCAACGGCAGAACACCCGACTACCTCATCGTGCAGCATATGGAACCCGACCACGCTGGCAGCATCTCTCACATTGCCCAGATGTACCCCACGATGCAGATTGTTGCATCGGCTCGCGCCATACAGATGTTGCCGCAGTTCTTCCACGCGGCAGACTTCTCTGCTCGCACTATTGCCGTAAAGGAGGGCGAGACACTCTCGTTGGGTGCTCACACCCTGCAGTTCTTTATGGCGCCGATGGTGCACTGGCCCGAGGTGATGGTCACTTACGAGCAGAGTGAAAAAATACTCTTCTCGGCTGATGGTTTCGGTAAGTTCGGTGCATTGAGCCACGAGGAGGAGTGGGCTTGCGAGGCACGCCGTTACTACTTCAACATCTGCGGCAAGTATGGCGCACAGGTGCAGGCTCTGCTGAAGAAGGCCTCGACGCTCGACATCGAGCAGATATGCCCTCTGCACGGACCTGTGTTGAGCGAAAACCTCGGTTACTATATCGGTCTTTATGACACCTGGAGCAGTTACCGCCCAGAGGCGAAGGGCGTATTCATCGCCTACGCATCTATCCACGGAGGCACGGCGCAGGTGGCGCACACTTTTGCCGATATGCTCCGCGAGAAGGGTGTAAAGGTGAGCATCGCCGACCTTAGCCGTGACGATATGGCGGAGGCTGTGGAGGATGCCTTCAAGTATGACCGACTGGTGGTCGCAGCCGCTTCGTACGATGGTGATGTATTCCCCGTGATGCACGACTTCCTGCACCACCTCAAGATAAAGAGTTACCAGAAACGCAAGGTGGGAATCATCGAGAATGGCTCTTGGGCACCCAGCGCGGGTCGCGTGATGCGTGCAATGCTTGGCGAGATGAAGGAGATTGAGATTGCCGAGCCTATGGTTACCATCCGTTCGCGTATGAACCCCAGCGACCTGACCGCATTGGAGGCATTGGCTGAGGCTTTGAAATAGCAAATCGTTTATGAAATAAAGTAAGGGGCTATCCGAAATGGATAGCCCCTTATAGTTTTATAACGCAGAAATCTCTTTGTTAGACTTTCTACTTTTTCCAACCCTTATAGATAAGGAATGCCAGCACGGCAACGACCAACGCTACGATTGTGTAACCAATCTCGTGGCTGTACTTGGTTGCCAACTCAATCAACTCCTCCTCTGACACAACCGACTCAAGGTAGTAGCCGATTCCCGCCAGCACCGCATTCCACGCACCTGCTCCCAACGCCGTGAAGAAGAGGAACTTTGGGATGTTCATTCGCGCCAAACCCGCAGGGATGGAAATCAACTGACGCACCGCAGTCACAAGACGACCCACCAGCGTCGCTGCCACGCCATACTTGATAAAAAATGCCTCGGCAGTCTCCACCTTCTTCTGGTCAATCAGGCACATATGACCCAGACGGCTGTTCGCAAACTTATAGACAATAGGCTTACCCAACCACCACGCAAGGCAATAGTTAATCATCGCACCAATCAACGCACCGAGTGTCGAAAACACAATCACCAACCACACATTCAACTCGCCAGTCGCAGCCGCCTTATATGCCGCTGGTGGCACTACCACCTCCGATGGAAATGGAATGAACGAACTCTCGATTGTCATCAACAATGTGATTGTCCAATAGTTAAGATTATCAAGACACCACTGAATAAAACCTACTGACTCCATATTTCTTTGCTCTGTTTTCTTGTTTTACGGCGACAAAGGTACAAATAAATGTACGATTGGCAAATCGCTCGCGAATAATTAACACTATTATAACATTAACGCGCCCACCTGGTTACATCACCCCGCAGGCATAGCCTACCCTACGCAAACCTTCCTACCCCACAAAAAAAACAGGCCACCCCGTGGGGCAGCCTGCAAAATATTGGTTTCGGTATTCCTTACTCAAGAACCTTAACCTTGATGTTACGGAACCATACATCATCACCGTGATCCTGGAAACCGATGTAACCCTCGTGGTTCTCACCACCACAGTTGTTCAACAGAGCAAATGCATCTGGCCAGCGCTCCTCAGAGAACTTAGACTTCTGCAACATCTCTGTCCACTGTGGAGTCCACAAGTGATACTCTACAACAGGAACATCGTTCTGGTAGTGAACAACAGTACCCTTGTAGCAAAGAATCTTCACCTTGTTCCACTCGCCAGCAGGCTTTGAGTTCTGTGGCTTCGCTGGAATCATATCATACAAAGAAGATGACTGACGGTTGCCGTCAACGCCCAACTTTGCATCTGGGTGATTCTCGTTATCCAACACCTGGCACTCAGGAGCCGAGATGTAGATAGGACCAGCAGTCTCCTGTGCCAAGTAGAAAATACCAGAGTTACCACCCTTTGAAATCTTCCACTCGAGCTCCAACTCGAAGTTCTTGAACTTCTGCGCAGCGTAGATGATATCGCCGCCCTCGCCAGTCTGTGCCTCGCCGCCGCCTGAACCAGAGAACTTCAAGCAACCGTCCTCGATAGTCCAACGAGAAGGAACATGATCTTTGTTATAACCTCTCCAGCCCTCCAAAGAAGTACCATCGAACAACACGATTGTGTTTGGATCCTCCTCCTTTGTGCCGCAGCTTGCAAGCATAGTGACCATTGCAGCCATCATTAAAAACTTTTTCATTTTCTAATTACTTAAATTTGTGTTAGTTACCAAATTATTTAGGCATATTTGGGAGTGCCCAACCTGCACGGTAGTTGTGCTTGATCATCTCCTCGGCAAACTCCAAAGCGCTGATAGGCTCGGTGTAAGTCTTGTTGAATGTTGGGTGACCATCGTTCACTGAGAAGCCATCCTCAATCATAATGCGGAGCTTCTCATCTGGAGAGATGTTAGTGAACTTCATATTCTCGCCGTCCCACTTCAAGACCTTGTTCAAAGCCTGCAAACGAACAGCCAATACACCCATAACAACCATCTCGTTGAATGGACCAGCCTCCGAGAAGTCTGAGTTAGTCATCTGACGGTTCTCCTTTGACTCCTTACAAGCGCGTACCCAATCCATCTCGTGTGAGAGCTCGACATGGCGAGCGCGTGATGGAGTCTCAGGAACGCGACCTGACAACAAGTAAGGATCCTTACCGTAGCAACCGCAAATCAAGACATCCTTTGTACCGTAGAAGATAGCGCCACCACCGCTGTTGTTGAGGTTCTTGCCTGGCTCCAAGCCCTCTGGACGAGGAGGAGTCAAACCACCATCATACCAAGTTACGGTTACCTCAGGCATCTTAGCCTTGTGGAGCTTCTTACGAGCTGGGAACTTGTACTTAACCATCTGTGCCTGTGGAGCGCAGTCAGTCAAGAGAGCTGTAGATGAGCCCTGAACCTCAGTTGGATAGCCCAAGTTGAGAGCCTTGAATACAGGGTGCAAGATGTGGCAAGCCATATCACCCAACGCACCTGTACCGAAGTCCCACCAACCACGCCAGTTCCAAGGCTGGTAAATCTTGTTGTAAGGACGATACTTTGCAGGACCGAGGAACAAATCCCAGTTCAATGTGTCTGGAATTGGGTCAACCTCCTTTGGAACCATCAAGCCCTGTGGCCAGATAGGACGGTCGGTGAAAGCGTCAACATGAGTAACCTCACCAATCTCGCCATTCCAGATCCAGTTACAAACCTTCTCAACACCCTCGCCAGATGAACCCTGGTTACCCATTGAAGTAGCAACCTGATTCTTAGCAGCGAGCTTGGTCAAAAGGCGTGACTCGTAAACTGAGTGAGTCAAAGGCTTCTGGCAATAAACATGCTTGCCGAGCTCCATAGCGTGAGCCGATACCAATGCGTGAGTATGGTCAGGAGTTGCACAGATCACAGCGTCGATCTCGTTAGCAGCCTTGTCATACATCTCACGCCAGTCCCAGAACTTCTTCGCCTTTGGGAAAGCGTTAAATACATTCTTTGCGTAGTGCCAATCGGTATCACACAAAGCAACAATGTTCTCCGTGCCCTTCACAGCGCTGATGTTAGCGTTACCCATACCGCCAATACCAACAGCCGCGATATTCAACTTATCAGACGGAGCCTTGTGTCCGAATGCTGCTCCCATTACATTACCGGGAACAACTGTCATAGCTGCCAAACCTGCACCAGAGGTCTTCAAAAAGTCAGCTCTTGAGATTTTCTTTGACATTGTTGTAAATTTTAAGGTTAATAAATTTGTTATTGTTTTTTGAGCATTTTTTACTCTTTAGGTTGTTACAGTCTTACACTTGCCAGCGACAACACATTCTGGATGCTTCGCTCGACGCAATTCATCGGCGGAAGCGTGAAGTTACGCACCTCGATGATGATGTCACTTATGCCGCACTGCGATGCGTATTTAACCACCGCATCAAAATCAATCTCTCCACTCTCACACACCGTGCTGCGGTCGTGCAGATGCAACGATACTATACGATGTTTATACTGCTTTAGCAGTGAGTAGATATCCACGCCCGCCTGCATTGCCTCGAAGGTGTCAATCTGGAATTTCACCTCCTCCGCCACGGCGTTTGTGGCTATTAAATCAAGGAACGATGCGCCATCCACAGGCTTTAACTCAGCTACCGCAGGATGATAGCAGAACTCAAGCTCTCTTTCGCCAGCCATCTGTGCAATGCGAGAGAAATACTCGGCATAGGTCTGCGCCATCTGGGCGGTCTGCTCGGGTGGGAATGCTGGCACTTTGGCCATCACAACCCTCTTGCAACCAAGCTCTTTGGCTACATCCAAAGCCGCCGACCACCACTTCTGCTCGGCAGGATAACTCTTCGGAGCATCACTCTGCTCCGCCTTATCCGCCTCTGCCTCAGTCACCACCTTAGACTCTGCCTCCGCAACACCCTCAGCCCCTTGAACTGCGCCCTCGGGGGATGACTCCACGGCCTCCTCCTTAAACTCGCGATTAAGGTGTGCCGCCACAACCTTCAGTCCCGCCTTACGCACCATATCGCGGAAAGCGCCCACCTTCTGGTCGTGGATGGTGTCACCGTAATAGGCACCCACCTCCAGCGAGGTGTAACCCATCTGGGCAAGTTCCGAAAGCGTATTGACAGGGTCCTCGTACATCTTCGCCTCAAGTGAGGGCAGATGCAGACACATCTCTGTCTGGATATTGCTCAACGCCTCGTCCACAGCCTCGGTCATCTGTTCCACCGCCTGCTTCATTCCGACGACGGTCGTTGCCGCGTCCATCAAACCCGACAAAGCGTGCTTAAAAAAACCGAGACGATCCATACACTCTATTCCTTATAAAGAACTCTTACTCGTTGTCAGAGCCTGCAGCCTGTGCCGCCTCCAAAGCCTCCTCCTTTGCTCGACGCTCCTCGATACGCTGGGTGATACCTATACCATATTCATATAGAGCATAGCAAGGGATGAAAATCAGCACCTGACTCACCACATCGGGAGGAGTGATGATAGCCGCGAAGATAAGCAATGCCGCCACCGCCACTTTGCGGTACTGACGCATACCATCTGCAGTCACGACACCCATATTTGCCAGCAGGCGAATCAACAACGGCAACTGGAAGGCGATTGCACCAGCAAACGAAACGCTTATCACGGTGCTCATAAATGAGCTCACATCGATAATGTTGCTGATCTGGTCACTCACCTGATAGTTACCCAGGAAGTTGATTGCCAAAGGTGAGATGATGAAATATCCGAACATCAGACCGAAGACAAACCACAGCGGCGTCTCAATCACATAGCGGATACTCTTCTTGCGCTGGCGAGGTGAGATAGCAGGCTTGACGAACAACCACAACTCCCAAATCAAGTAAGGGAATGCAACGATGAATGCTCCGATGACCGAACTCTTGATGTGCAACATAAACTGTCCCGCCATCTTGTTGTTGAAGAGCTCCACATTGTCGGGGTGGATGCGCAGAGTCTCGGAACCCATCACCGTAGCCAACCAGTTGAACAAGCGGTTGGTAGGGAATGTCTCGCGGATGGGTGCGAAGACTACATCAAGCACAATACCCTTAAATGCGAACAATACGCAACAAAGAACGGCGAAAATCATTATCACACGGATCAGAATCTTGCGAACCTCGTCGAGGTGTTCGCCAAAGGTCATCTCCGCTTCATCGTGAACTAACTGCTGGTCACTCATCTACTTGCAAGAAATTACTCCTTATCCTCCTTCTTTACCTCAGGCTTCTTATCATCCTCTGGAGCAGTTGCGCTATTAACCGCATCCTTAAACTCGCGGATACCGCGACCTGCGCCACGCATCAACTCAGGCAATTTCTTACCACCAAACAAAAGCAAAAGTGCGAGTACGATAAGAATAATCTCGCTTGTTCCCAAGCCACCGATAAACAAAAAATCCATAGTTATTAAATTCTAATTTAGGTTAATTTACATAAAATCACAATTTCATTCCGAAAGATATAAAAAAAAACACTAACCAACAAAAAAAACAACATTTTTCGCCAAACAAAATCACTCACCTACCAATCTGCGGCATAAAAAAAATCGGGCATCCGCCTTTAGCGAACGCCCGAAAGAGCATAAAACATAGTTTTATTTACTTCAAGTAATCCTCGAAATACTTTGAAATCTTGTTGTACAGGTGCACCGCATCCTTACCCATCACATTGTGCTCGTGGCAAGGGTATGGATAGTAATCCACGGTGTAGATGTTGTTCTTCACACACTCACGCACGAAGCTCAACGAGTGCTCCCACACAACCACTGGGTCGATAGCACCCTGACAGATGAGCAACTGACCCTTCAAATCCTTTGCCTTGCTCAAAAGGCTGGTCTTTGCGAAGCCCTCGGGGTTGTTGTGAACATTGTCCATATAGCGCTCGCCATACATCACCTCATACCACTTCCAGTCAATCACAGGACCACCCGCAACTGCCACCTTGAAGATGTCAGGATAGTTGGTAATCAGCGAGATAGTCATAAAGCCACCATAGCTCCAGCCGTGCACACCGATGCGGTCCTTATCAACCCACTCGTGCGACATCAGCCACTTCATACCCTCCATCTGGTCAGCCATCTCCGCTTGACCACACTGGCGGTGGATAGCCTTCTCGAACTCCGCACCACGGTTTGCAGTACCACGGTTATCCATCACAAAGACCACATATCCGCGCTGCGCCATATACATCTCCCAGCGACGCAACGAAGCGAGGTAGTTGTTCTTGACCATCTGCGAGTGAGGACCTCCATAGACATACATAATCACAGGATACTTCTTCGTTGGGTCGAAGTCCAGCGGCTTCATCAGACGATAGTAGTTATCGTGCTTGCCATCGGCGCTCTTCACAGTACCCAACTCAATTGGCACGAAGTTGTAACCTACGGTTGGATCCTCGGCACGGAACAACTCCTTGGCTGGCTTGCCATCGGTGCGACCGAGCTCCACCACGCGTGGTACATTGAGTGAAGAGTATGTATCGATAAAAAACTTACCGCTCTTGCTCACCGCCACATCGTGCCATCCCTCGGCTGGTGTGAGGCGAGTCTGCTTGCGGGTCTTCAAATCGACCTTAAAGAGATGATTATCAACTGGAGAAACCTCAGCCGAAGTGTAATAAACCGCCTTCGCGTCCTGCGCAACATACTGCACGCTTGCATCGGTCTTTGTCAGACGCTCCACATTGCCTGCATCGTCGCAGAGGTAGAGATTCCAATAGCCATCGCGGTTGTCTGTTGAGTAGATAAACTTCGATGGGTCGCTCTCCAGGAACACCAGCGGGTGCTGTGGCTCAACCCAGCGGTCATTATGCTCCGAGAGGATATTCTTGATGAGTTTACCAGTCGCAGCATCGTACGAGTTCAAGTGAATATTCTTCTGCGCACGGTCCAGAATCTGGATGTAGATGCGCTGTGAATCTGGCGACCAAGTGATGTTTGTAAGGTAACGCTCCTTATCAAAATCAGTCACCTCAAGGTAGATGGTAGACTGCTTCTCGATATCATAAACGCCAAGGCTAACCACCTCAGAAGGCATACCGTTCATCGGATACTTGATATTCTTGAGCGAGCCTGTACGGGTTGTGATGTCGAGCAATGGGAAATCGGTCACCGCCGACTCATCCTTCTTGTAAAAGGCAATCTTCTTTGCGTCTGGTGCGATGAAGATACCGCCATCAATACCGAACTCGTTGCGGCTAACTGTCTGACCACAAACGATATTCTTATCAGCAAAATTTGTGACTGCGTGCTCCTTCTCGCCATCCCAGCAGTAGAGATTATTCTCCTTGGTATAGGCATACACACCACCCTTACCGCTCTGGCGTGTAAGGTTATCCCCCACGGGCACCTTGTGCTGCGAAAGCACCTTGCGCTCCTTCAAGCCGATGGTGTTACGCATTCCGTGCGCTCCCACCACGAGCGAGTTAGCATCGTCGAAAGCATAACTAGGGAAACCCTTGAAATTAGTAGAAAGCAGGGTGTTAATCTCCTCGAGGGTAATCAGCGTGCTACGCTTGCCGTTGCGGGCATCCACCGCCACGAGGGAAGTTCCCTCAACCACAGCATAGCTATCGCTCTCGCCCACCCACTTCACCGGGTAGCCCTTTGGTGAGAGTTCGCGATTAAGCACCACATCCTCAATAGTGAGAAGTTTGCGTGACTCCTGAGCCGAAGCCACCGAGCAAGTCATCAACAACGCCATTGCGACAAATAAAATTTTATTTCTCATATTTAGTTTATTTTTAATTCTTTACACATTTTCCACAAGCACCACCTCGCCCGCCGCAAGCGACTTCTGCACATCGATGATGCGTTGGTTGCGACTGCCACGGAAGTGTAGCGTAAGGTCACGCTCCGCCTCCTCATATCTGCCATCCACAACCACATCGCACCACTCAAGCAACGCCCTGCGAGGCTCGCTCTTGAGCAAATCCTCGAAGCGGTAACCCGTATAGCACCAAATCGTCTTGCGTGTGCGCTCCTTAATCATCTGCGCCAGACGAGCAAATCCTTCGGGGTGAAACATAGGGTCGCCACCCGTAAAGGTGACATTCATATCGGCATCCTCCACCAGACGGAACAACTCCTCCACCTCGATGGGCTCGCCGCCCTGCTCATCCCACGACTGGGGATTGTGACACCCCACGCAACGATTCTCACAACCAGCGCAATAGATTGAGGTACGAAGCCCCACTCCATCTACCGATGTGCCATACTTTATAGCGAGTACGCGGATGCTATTTATGGATAACTCGGTCATTCAACTCTGCCAGTTTCGCGCTGTTCCAACGCTCGGTTGTACCTACGAGGTAACCAGTGATACGCTGCAAGCGGTCAATCTTTGTAGACTTACATCTTGGACACTCCTTCAACTCCTGCTGGGCATCCTCATAGCCGCAATCCATACAGCGGTTGCGGTTGTGGTTCACCGAGCAGTAGCCGATGTTGTACTTGTCGAGAAGGTCTACGATATCCATAATCGCCTGTGGGTTGTGAGTCGCGTCTCCGTCAATCTCCACATAGAAGATGTGACCACCACCAGTCAATGCGTGGTATGGTGCCTCAATCTCAGCCTTGTGCTTTGGTGAGCAGCTGTAATATACTGGGATATGGTTTGAGTTTGTATAATATGCCTTGTCAGTAACGCCCTCTACCACACCGAAGTCCTTCTTGTCGCGGCGTGTGAAACGGCCCGACAGACCCTCGGCTGGAGTAGCCAACACACTGAAGTTGTGCTGATAACGCTCCGAGAACTCAACCACGCGATCACGCATATAGCCGATAATCTTCAAGCCCAGCTCCTGAGCCTCGTCGCTCTCGCCGTGGTGCTTGCCAATGAGGGCAATCAAACACTCCGCCAAGCCGATAAAGCCGATACCGAGCGTACCCTGATTGATTACGCGCTCGATAGGATCCTCTGGCTTGAGGTTTTCGCTGCCGCTCCAGAGAGAAGCCATCAGCAATGGGAACTGCTTTGCGATAGCGGTCTTCTGGAAGTCGAAGCGGTCGCACAACTGCTTTGCTGTAACCTCCAGCAACTCATCCAGCTTCGCAAAGAAGCGGTCGATACGCGCCTGCTTATCCTCAATCTCACGACACTCCAGCGCCAAACGCACGATGTTGATTGTCGAGAACGAAAGGTTACCACGCGCGATGGATGTCTTCTCACCAAAGCGGTTCTCAAAGACACGGGTACGGCAACCCATCGTAGCCACCTCATACTGGTAGCGCTTTGGGTCATCCGCACGCCACTTCTCGTGCTGGTTGTATGTAGCATCAAGGTTTACGAAGTTAGGGAAGAAACGACGCGCCGCCACCTTGCAAGCGAAGCAGTAGAGGTCGTAGTTGCGATCCTCTGGCAGGTAGCTTACGCCACGCTTCTTCTTCCAAATCTGGATTGGGAAGATAGCTGTTGAACCGCCGCCAACACCTTCGTAAGTCGACTGCAACAACTCACGGATGATGCAACGACCCTCGGCAGAAGTATCTGTACCATAGTTAATTGACGAGAACACCACCTGATTACCGCCACGCGAGTGGATAGTATTCATATTGTGGATAAATGCCTCCATAGACTGGTGAACACGGTTTACAGTGCGGTTGATAGCGTGCTGCTTGAAGCGCTCGTCGCCCTGCAGGAAATCCAAATCCTTTGACACATAATCCTCGATTGGAGCGTCGTAGAGGTGCTTGAGGTCGATGCCTGTCAGCTTCTCGATAGTCTTAATCTCCTCAACATAGCTTGAACGCACATAAGGCGCCAAATAGAAATCAAACGCAGGGATTGCTTGACCGCCGTGCATCTCATTCTGTACAGTCTCCATCGAGATACAAGCCATCACCGAAGCTGTCTCGATGCGGCGTGCTGGGCGTGACTCGCCGTGACCGGCCACAAAACCGCGCTCAAGGATGCGGTCCAGAGGGTGCTGGATACAGGTGAGTGACTTTGTTGGGTAGTAATCCTTGTCGTGGATGTGCAGATAGTTGTGTCTTACCGCCTCCAGTGTATCCTCCGAGAGGAGGTAGTCATCAACGAAAGGCTTTGTGGTCTCCGACGCGAACTTCATCATCATACCCGCTGGGGTATCAGCGTTCATATTGGCGTTCTCACGAGTCACATCGTTTGACTTTGCCGCAACAATCTCGAGGAAAATCTCACGAGTCTTCGCCTTACGCGCAATGCTTCGACGGTTACGATAGGCAACATAGTTTCTTGCCACCTCCTTACGAGATGACTTCATAAGTTCCATTTCGACCATATCCTGGATCTTCTCGACCTCGGCCTGCTCACTGCCACGATACTCAATACGGTCAACAATTTTATTAATCAGGACTTCATCTTCGCCCTGCTTGGTCGTCAGCATCGCCTTTCTGATGGCGGCTGCAATCTTCTCGCGGTTAAAGCCCACGACACGACCATCTCGTTTAAGTACTGTTTGAATCATATATGTTGTTTTTTATTATTTTTCAGTCGGTATTCAGGATACGCCAAATGCGCAATCCGCGAAATTGTCTGCAATATTACAAAAAATATCATCTTCGCCGCTAAAAATTCACCTTCGAGTTATTATCCACTTATCAACAAAACCGCCCGCATCAAGCCCACAGCGCGCTCTGGAGCGGTTTTCTGAAAATTTTCGCCAACACGAAATTTTTTCTACCATTTTCGCCCTCATTTTGCAAATTCTTCTTATATTTGCAGTGCAATTGGGTCCTTATAGGTGGCAACCGACCAAGGATAATAGGGAATACGGTGAGAATCCGTGACAATACCTGTTGCTGTGAGTTCCATTCCGCAAGGAATCATTCACTCTGATGCACTCTTTGCCACTGGCTAAATGCTGGGAAGGCGCACCAGAGGGAACAAGTCAGAAGACCTACCCTTTGCTTTTTTAGGATTTACGACCTGCAGGACTACGGGGCTGAATCAAAACTAATTTTATCCGTATAAATTTAGATTTTGCCCCGAGCATACAGGGTGGCAAATTGCGATTGGTGGCATATACACTTTTCGTGCGTGTATCATTGTCACATTACGGCAAAAATGTTTTGTAAAGTCTGTTCTGCACAGCAAGCAAGGAACACATTTTTATTAACTAAACATTTTATGCCATGAAAAAGTTCTTTAGATTTCTCGCTGTGACTTGTGTCGCAGCAACCCTTGCAGCGTGCGAGTACGACGACACCGAGATTTGGGACACAGTGAACAACCTGCAGCAGCAGGTGACCAACAACGCAAACGACATTGCGGCATTGTCGGCACTCATCGATGCAATCAACAACGGCAAGACCATCACCAATATTGAGTCAACTGACGATGGTTACACTCTTACCTTCAGCGATGGCACATCTGTCACTCTTCGCAATGGTCAGGATGGAGCAAACGGAAAGGATGGTCAGAACGGCAAGGACGGCGCTGACGGAAAAGACGGCAAGGATGGCAAGGATGGAGATTCACTCTTTGAGTCAATCGAGGAGACCGACGACGAGGTTATCATCACCCTCACCGATGGTCGCGTAATCACCCTGCCAAAGAAGAAGGATTACGAGTTGCGTGTTCTCACTTTTGAGGATGAGGATTATCTCGGCTCGGAGGGCAGCACCTATTGGAGCGACTTCATCCCATCAAGCCAGTATGGTAGCGGTCACGGCTCATACTCGTGGTATGACGAGGGCAACACCGAGTTGCTGTTCTACCCCGTGATGGATATGTTCGGTTACTACTCTGGTCACGCCGGCATCTCAAACTATGTCGGCACAGACTGGGAGAACGAGGGTAACTATATGTATGACATTCAGGCGTATAATGTCACCGGAGGTCACAGCGGCACAAACTTCAACACCCACTTCGGTTATGTTGACAACTCCGACTACGGAATGAACGAAAATCTTCCTTCATTTGAGTTTGACGATGGCGTGGCTCGCGTGTTTGACCATATGTGGGTAACCAACACCACCTATGTCTACAAGGAGTTGCAGGCTGCAGGCTTTGGCTCGACCTATGTCCTGAGCGATAAATCTACATTCAAGATTGTGGCACGCGGTTACGCTTCAGTATTTGACGAAGAGCCCGTAACATCTTCTGAGTTCTATCTCCTGAGCGAGGGCAAGCAGTTTGTCACCGAGTGGACAAAGTGGGACCTCTCGGAGTTGGGCGAGGTGGCAAAGGTTGATTTCAACCTTGTCGGCTCTGAGGATATGATTGGCGACTATGGTCTGTCAGTACCCGGATATTTTGCTTACGACGATGTTGCCGTAAGATTTAAGATAGAAGATTAATGAATAGGAAACTAAATTTTTTGTATGTGTTAATGGTCGCGATGATGGCTTCGTCTTGCATCAAAGACGAGGTCATCACCGATGACTCTGGCGACCCCACATCGCCCTACCGCCCAAAGAGCAAATTCTCGCAGGCGGCAAGCAACTGCGTATTTGAATACACCCCCGCCCCAGGGCAGTTTATCAACGAGGACAAGTCGGGTTTCAGTGGCGAATCAACACCCGCCGAGGCTGCTGCCTATGCGCAAAAGCGCCTTAACGCCGAGAAGTATGTATCTCTCGGTGGCTTTGGAGGTTACATCGTTGTAGGCTTCGACCACAGCATTGACAACTATGGCAGTTACGACTTCGCCATCAAGGGCAACTCATTCGATGGCTCATCCGAGCCTGGTATCGTGTGGGTGATGCAGGACGAGAACGGCAACGGCAAGCCCGACGACACTTGGTACGAGCTCAAAGGCAGCGAGACAGGAGCCGAGGGCACAATCGAAAACTATTCAGTCACCTACTTCCGCCCTGCGGAGGTTGATGCCGCCGTTAAGTGGGAGGATAGCCTTGGCAACAAGGGCGAGATAAGCCGCGTACCATCCCACAAGCAGGATTACTACTACCCCGCCTGGACAAAGGCGGATAGCTACACCCTGAAAGGCACACGCCTCAAGGCTCGCAACTATGACAAGTCTGGCAACGGCACAATGTGGATTAACCCCGCCTATGGCTGGGGTTATGCCGACAATGCCAGCGAGACAGACCAGCTCACCAGCGCCGACAACCCTTCCGCCGCCGCTGCTCCCAACCACTTCCGCATCAGCGACGCCATCGACAGCAAGGGCAAGGCCGTGGAGTTAAAGTATATCGACTTTGTGAAGGTGCAGACCGCCGTTCATTCGCAAAGCGGCTGGCTGGGCGAGTTATCTACCGAGGTCTTTTCAATTTACGATTGCAATATGCTTGAGTAGCATCAATTATTTTCACTCCAGAGAGGTTGCCCGCAAAGCAACCTCTTTTTCATTTTCCACCCTCCACACAACCATCTCCACCACCCTCTCCATCTCCCTTCGCGCGCCCAAAAACCGAGGCTATCGGCTCACTTTATCGCTATATAGAAAAAAACAATAGCGGAAATGATAAAATATATTGATTTTTCTATGAAAAATTTGTACTTTTGTAGCCAAAATAGAGAATTATCAATTACAAATTTATCATACATTATGGAACTTAAAGAGATTTTCAATGATGGTCTTTGGAGCCAGGAGGTAAATGTTACAAGCTTCGTACAGGCTAACATCACTCCTTACACTGGCGATGCTTCGTTCTTGGTAGGTCCTACCGAGCGTACAACTCACTTGTGGGACTTGTGCTTGAAGGCACTCGAGGAGGAGCGTCAGAACAACGGTGTTCGCTCACTCGACAACAAGACCGTTTCTACAATCACCTCTCACCAGGCTGGTTACATCGACAAGGAGAACGAGCTCATCGTTGGTTTGCAGACTGACGAGCTCTTGAAGCGTTCAATCAAGCCTTTCGGTGGTATCAATGTTGTATCACGCGCTTGCCGTGAGCACGGTGTTGAGGTTGACGAGAAGGTAAAGGACATCTTCACAAACTACCGCAAGACTCACAACGACGGTGTGTTTGATGTTTACACCGAGGAGATTCGTACATTCCGTTCACTCGGTTTCTTGACTGGTTTGCCAGATAACTACGCTCGTGGTCGTATCATCGGTGACTACCGCCGTTTGGCACTCTACGGTACTGACCGTTTGATTGAGGCAAAGCAGAATGACTTGAAGTATATGGTAGGTCCTATGACCGACGCTCGTATCCGTTTGCGCGAGGAGATCGCAGAGCAGATCAAGGCTTTGAAGGAGATCCGCACTATGGGTGAGTACTACGGTTTGGATCTCAGCCGTCCAGCATACACAGCTCAGGAGGCTGTTCAGTGGGTTTATATGGCTTACCTGGCAGCAGTTAAGGAGCAGGATGGTGCAGCGATGTCACTGGGTAATGTATCTTCATTCCTTGACATCTACATCGAGCACGACTTGCAGACTGGCGCTATCGACGAGACTTTCGCACAGGAGCTCATCGACCAGTTCGTAATCAAGCTTCGTATGGTTCGCCACTTGCGTATGCAGTCTTACAACGACATCTTCGCTGGTGACCCAACTTGGGTAACTGAGGCTATCGGTGGTCGCTTCAACGACGGTCGTACAAAGGTTACCAAGACATCATTCCGTTTCTTGCAGACCCTCTACAACCTCGGTCCTTCACCAGAGCCAAATATGACTGTACTTTGGAGCCCAGAGCTCCCACAGGGCTTCAAGGAGTTCTGCGCAAAGGTTTCAGTTGACACAAGCTCTGTACAGTACGAGAACGACGAGTTGATGCGTGAGGTTCGTCACTCTGACGACTACGGTATCGCTTGCTGCGTATCTTACCAGGACATCGGCCGCCAGATTCAGTTCTTCGGTGCGCGTACCAACCTTGCAAAGGCTCTGCTTTTGGCTCTCAACGGTGGTCGTTGCGAGAACACAGGTACATTGGTAGTTAAGGGTATTCCAGAGCTCAAGAGCGATGTTCTCCACTTCGAGGAGGTAATGACCAACTACAAGAAGGTATTGCACGAGATCGCTCGCGTTTACAACGAGTCAATGAATATCATCCACTTCATGCACGACAAGTACTACTACGAGAAGGCACAGATGGCATTCGTTGATACTGACCCACGCATCAACCTCGCTTACGGTGTTGCAGGTCTTTCAATCGCATTGGACTCACTCTCTGCTATCCGCTACGCAAAGGTTACAGCGCGTCGTAACGAGCAGGGTCTCACTTGCGGCTTCGACATCGAGGGCGAGTTCCCTTGCTTCGGTAACAACGATGACCGTGTAGACCACTTGGGTGTTGACTTGGTTTACTACTTCTCTGAGGAGCTCAAGAAGTTGCCAGTTTACAAGAACGCTCGTCCTACACTCTCATTGCTTACAATTACATCAAATGTGATGTATGGTAAGAAGACAGGTGCTACTCCTGATGGTCGTGAGGCAGGTGTTGCTTTCGCTCCAGGTGCTAACCCAATGCACGGTCGTGATAAGAGCGGTGCTATCGCATCTTTGGCATCAGTTGCTAAGTTGCGCTACCGTGACTCACAGGATGGTATCTCTAACACATTCTCAATCGTTCCTAAGTCACTCGGTCCAACTGAGGAGGAGCGTATCGAGAACTTGGTTACAATGATGGATGGTTACTTCACTAAGGGCGCACACCACCTCAATGTCAATGTCTTGAACCGCGAGATGTTGGAGGACGCTATGGAGCACCCAGAGAAGTATCCACAGCTTACAATCCGTGTATCAGGTTACGCTGTAAACTTCATCAAGCTCAGCCGTGAGCACCAGTTGGAGGTAATCAGCCGTAGCTTCCACGAGAGAATGTAATAAACTGTCTACTTTAAGAATTGTATAAGAAGAGGGTTTTCAAGGCTTGCGAAGTCCGAAAAAGCGCAGTTTACATAGCGTAAATGAGCATTTTGAGAACGAGCATAACGCAGAAAAGACCTTATTAGACAATTCTCGAAATAGATGCTATACATAGATAGTATGTTAAGAGTACACTCATATGAATCTATGGGAACATTCGACGGACCGGGTCTCCGGTTCGTCGTTTTCCTTCAAGGATGTAACTTCCGCTGCCTCTACTGCGCCAACCCAGACACGATTGACGCCGAGGGCGAGAGCAAGCCTACATCCGAGTACGACATCCTGAAGCAGGCGACAGATATGAAGCCCTTCTTCGGCAAGCGCGGCGGCGTCACCTTCTCGGGTGGCGAGCCTACATTCCAGGCGGCGGCTCTGCTGCCATTGGTAAAGGCTATCCGCGAGCAGGGCATCCATGTATGCATCGACTCTAATGGTGGCATCTGGAATCCCGCAGTCGAGGAGTTGCTGAAGGAGGTTGACCTGGTGTTGCTGGATGTGAAGCAGGCAAACTGCTCACGCCACGAGGCTCTCACGGCACGCACCAACGCCCAGACACTCCGCACGGCGGCTTGGCTGGAGGAGAATGGCAAGCCATTCTGGTTGCGTTATGTGCTCGTTCCAGGATATAGCGATCAGGAGGAGGATATCCGCCTGCTGGGCGAAACGCTGGGCAAGTACAAGATGATTGAGCGCGTAGAGTTGCTCCCCTACCACACCCTTGGCGTACATAAGTACGAGGCTATGGGTCAGGAGTACCAGCTCAAGGGCGTGAAGGAGAATACACCCGAGCAGATTGACCGCGCCGCCGAGTTGTTGCGCGAATATTTCCCGCTGGTGATTGTGAACTAACGATACACCTTATATTTATACAAAAAGAGGTTGTCCATTGCGGACAACCTCTTTTTTTAGCCTTATTAGGCAACTCTTTAGATCATTGCTGAGACCTCCCACGCAAAGGCACGAAGGCCCTGCTCTGGATTCTCCTCGTCGAGCTTACGCAGGCGAGCGAGGAACTCTGCAGCCTTCTCATCCTCTGCAACAGAGATGAGAGCCGAGTTCATTGATGGCCACGCGTGGTTACCCAAGTGAGGCTCACCCTCGTTTGAGCCGCGACCGATAAGCTCCTCCCAACCGGTGAAGCCACGAATGCCCAACTCATTCATTATATTCAAAACCTCGTCATACATTGACTGGTTACAAGACATAAATACTGCTTTCATCTTCTGTCGTTTTATTTGTTTTTAGCCTCCAGTCTTGCGCGACGCTTCTCGCCATTAACAGCGAACGATGCGAAGAGTGTAGGGATAAGAATCAAAGTAATCAAAGTTGAGAACGAAAGGCCCCACGCAACTGACATACCGAGTGAGTTCCACATCTCAGAACCTACGCCATCACCCACAGCCATAGGAATCATACCGAGCACTGTTGTCAATGTAGTCATAAGGATAGGGCGCAAACGGCTCTTACCTGCTGTAACAACTGACTCATAGATACCCATACCACGCTCACGGCAGAGCAATGTGTAGTCCACGAGCACGATACCGTTGTTCACCACGATACCAATCAACATCAGGATACCCAACATCGCCATAATATTAATAGGTGTACCTGTGATTGCCAAACCGATAATCACACCCACCACCGCAAATGGCAATGAGAACATAATTACGAATGGGTATGTGAGTGACTCAAACTGTGAAGCCATAATCACGAATACCAATACAACCATCAAAGCCATCAACAGAATCAAGTCGCCGAATGTCTCCTGCTGGTCCTCATAAGTTCCGCCAATCTGCCACATAAAGCCAGATGGCATAGGAATCTCAGCCAAGCCTGCCTTCGCTGCATCAACAAGGTCAGACAACGCATAACCCGACGCAACTACGCCCGATACGGTCACATAACGCTCACGGTTCTTACGGGTAATTGCTGGAGGAGTAGCAGCCTCCTTCACTACGCCGATATCACGAATCTTGATACCCTGACCCATCTGGTTGTAGATGGTGATGTTCTCGATATCCTCAAGTGACTCACGGAACTTACGGTCGTAACGCACGCGGATGTCATACTCGTCACCATCCTCACGGTAGTAAGAGTTTACAGAACCATTGATACGGTTACGCAAATATGTTGAAGCGGTTGTTACATCCAAGCCGCTGCGAGCCAACTTCTCAAGGTCGAAATCAACATGGTACTCTGGAGTGTACTCGTCACGAGAGATAGTCACCTCCGAGCAACCCTCCATCTGGCGGAACATCTGTGCAACCTGCTCTGCCAAGGCATCAGATGTGTCGAAGTCATAACCGTAGATCTCAACATCTACTGCTGACTTTCCACCCATACCGCCCTGACCACCCTCGGTCACAACGAACTTACGGATGATTGAGTACTCGCTGAGCATCTTACGGATGCCGTCACCAATCTCGGTGAGCTTGATGTCACGCTCGGTCTTCTTCACAAAACGCAAGTTCATTGAGATGACATGCGTACCGTTGGTCTGCAACGAAGCGAAGATGTTATCTGTGTCAGCCTGACCCTCACGAACACCCACATTCAGAATCTCGTTTGCGTAGGTCTTCTGGATGCGGTCTGAAATCTCCAATGCGAGCTCGCGAGTGATATCCTGACGAGTACCTGCTGGGAGGTAAATTGTAGCCGAGATAGATGCACTATCCTGAACTGGGAAGAACTCCGACTTGAGCCTTGGACCAAGGATTGCCACAACACCTGCAAACAATGCCACAGAGCCCAAAAGAACCACCTTACGATAGTGAACACACCAGTCGAGGATGCTGCCGTAGAAGTTGTTGAAACGCTCCATAACGGCATCAATCTTACCCTGGAACCAAGCCTTCTTTGGGTTCTTCTTCATCATCATCGAACAGAGCACAGGGGTAAAGGTAATCGCTGCAATGGTTGAGATTGTCAAGGTGATTGTCACCATCCAACCCATTGAGTTAAACAAGATACCCGCCATACCCTGAACCATTGTCAAAGGAAGGAACACGGCGATAGTTGTCAGCGTACCACCCAATACTGAGATACCCACCTCCTTGGTTGCGAAGATAGCTGCCTGCTTTGGCATTGCACCACGGTCGATGTGCGATGTGATGTTCTCCAATACTACGATAGCATTATCCACAACCATACCGATGGCAATCGAAAGTGACGACATCGTGATGATGTTGAGTGTCTCGCCAGTTGCGAAGATGTAGATAATCGCAGCAAGCAAAGAGATAGGAATTGTCAACACAACTACGATGGTTGCTCTCCAGCGACCCAGGAAGAGGAACACCACCAACATAACGAGCAAGAATGTTGTGATGATGGTATCACGCAACGAGTGAACTGTCGAGATGATGTTGTCTGATGTATCCATAATGGTGAAGAGCTCAACATCCGATGGCAAAGTGTGCTTAATCTCCTCGAGGTAAGCCTGCACATTCTTTGCGATCTCCACAGAGTTTGCACCCGACTTCTTCTGGATGATAATCATACCACCCTGACCGCCGTTGTTGAACGCCTCCTGAATACGCTCCTGAACAGAGTCGTTGATTGTTGCAACATCGCTCAACAGGATAGGCGCGCCGTTGCGGTAGCCTACAACGAGGCTCAGCAACTCGCTTGGATCCTCAAACTCGTGGTCAACACGCAACGAGTAAGCGTTTGAACCAATATCGAACGAACCAGCTGGCGTGTTGCGGTTAGCCATAGCAATAGCCGACGAAATCTGCTCGATAGAGAGGTTATAAGCCTCCAGCTTGTTAGGGTTACAGTACACCTGAATCTCACGCTGTGGAATACCCGCGATAGATACAGTACCCACACCATCAACACGAGCCAATGGTGTCACAATCTGGTCATCAAGAATCTTGTAGAGTCCCGACATACTCTCCTTTGCAGTCACACCCACCATCAACACTGGCATCATATCAGATGAGAACTTGAAGATGATTGGCTGGCTCACGCCATCAGGCAAGGTAGAGAGCATATCCAGCTTGTCGCGCACATCATTTGCAAGGATATCCAAATCGTAACCCCACTCAAACTCAAGTGATACGACTGAGATATTCTCCTTCGACTGCGATGTGATATCCTTCAGGTGGTCAACACCGTTCACCACATTCTCTACAGGACGAGTCACATTATTCTCAATATCCTCGGCACTCGCACCAGGATAGGTCGTCATAACCATCATGGCGTTAGACTCGATGTCGGGGAAGAGGTCAATACCCAGACGCGAAAGCGACACCAAACCAAAGATGGCAATAGCCACAAAGAGGATGATGGTCGTAATAGGGTTTTTGACCGATGTCTTATAAATATTCATCGTTTCTTCTTTTACTTAATTAACATTACTCATTTACCACCTCAACAGCGATACCATCCTTCAACGCGATGTGACCAGATGTTACCACAACATCACCATCAGCAACGCCGCTCAGGATCTCGAACTTGTCACCCATACGGCGACCAATCTCCACCTTCTGGTAAGCAACAGTACCATCCTGCTTGTAAACATATACATAGCGGTTGCCAGAGCCGAGCTGCTTAACCACAGCAACATCAGGCACAACAACATTCTGGCGTGTACCGTAGTTCATCGTTACGCGTGCATACATACCAGGCTTCACCAACTCCTTGTCGTTAGCCAACACCAACTCAACCGGGAATGTGCGAGTAGAGGCGTCGATTGATGGAGTGATGCGCGAAACCTTTGCCGAGAACTGCTGCTCTGGCAATGCGTCGAACTCAACAGTTACAGCCATACCCTTCTTGATGTAAGAGTACAATGACTCCGACACGCTGATCATAATCTTCACAGGGTTAATCTTCTGCACAACGAAGATTGGCTGACCACCGCACATATCACCCACATCGTAGTTACGCGCTGTAACAACGCCAGAGATAGGCGATACCAGAGTGGTGTTCTCCAACAAGTTCTCGTAAGTGAACTTTGCCACCTCATAAGAGGTCTTCATAGCCTCCCAGTTAGCCTTTGACTCACCGCCAAACTGATACAACTCGTTTGAGCGCTCGTAGTTAGCCTTGGTGTTCTCATACTGAGCCTTTGCCTGCGCCAAAGCTGCGTTATCCAACTCTGCCACCTTCTGACCAGCCGCTACGCGGTCGCCAACATCCACCAAAAGGCGTGTGATACGACGAGGCTGCTGTGGAGTGATGTTGTTCACGGTGTAGCCCTCAACATTACCGGTGAAGACACTCTGCTGGTCAACATCCTCGATATGCACAACGGCAGTTGTAACATTAGGCTTCTTAACCTCAACCACCTGCTCTGCCGCTGCATCGGCACTCTTCTTCGATGAGCAAGCAACGCTTGCCAAGCAAACACCACCCACGAGGAGTGTTCTCAAAATTCCATTCATTTTCATATCTTTTCTTCGTTTTTAATTTTCCTGCTTATTCATTTACAGAGTGTGTACCCAGAATCTTCGCCATAGAGACCTGATTAACCAGGTAGTTGTAGATGGCTGTCGAGCGAGTCAACTCAGCCTGAGTGTAAGCCAACTGTGAGTTGTCCACATCAACCAGAGTACCGCCACCCACATCGTAACGCTTCACGGCAATCTCATAACCGCGCTTTGCCTGCGAGATTGTCTGCGCCGCAGCGTGGTACTGCTTCACATTGGTGAGCATATTGCTGTAGTATGACATCACCGCTGTGCGCAACTGACGCTCGGTGTTCTCGCGCTGCAACTGCAAGCTGCTCAGGTTAAGCTCCGCCTGCTTGATCTCGGCACGACGCTTGCCACCCGCAAAGATTGGGATGTTGAGCGAGAATGCTGCCACAGAGTATGGGTTCCACTTGTAGTGCAACACATCCATAGTCTCATCCATCGCCACATAGTTGTAACCGATTGTCGCTGCCAATGTTGGGAGGTTAGCCGCACGCTTCACCTCAAGGGTCTTGTCGAGCATACGCTCCTGAATCTCCAGCTGACGCATTGTAGAGTTAGCCGAGAGGTCACCATCCATCTCGATGTGAGATGTCAACGCCTCCTCGAAGTCAGCCAACGCACCCGCGCAGTCGATATCCTTTGCCAAATCTACACCAAGCAACGCCTTCAACTGCCACAAAGCCAACACGATTGAGTTCTCGGCGTTGAACACATTAGGCTCGGCGTTTGCCACGCTCACCTGTGAACGGATGAAGTCGTACTCCGACACCTGACCTACCGAGTAACGCTTCTCAACAATCTTGTGGTTCTCGATTGCGTTGTCGTACACGCGCTTGTAAACCTCGTAAGAGTCCTTCGCCAAAAGCACCTGATAGAAAGCCTTTGACACCTGCTCCACCATATCGATGCGTGACGAGCGAGCCTGCTCAACAGCCAACTCAACATCCATCACCGAGAGCTTCAGCGACTTCCACAACTGCGCATTCACCAATGGCATAGCGGCATTCACACCAGCCGACACATTGTTGGTTGTACCAACGGTCATTGTCTGATCCATAATGTAGAATGTCTGCTTCTTGATATAACGCTGATAGGTAGCCGAGGCTGAAATCTCTGGCCACAACGATGCATAAGCACCCTTCTTGGCGTACTTCTTAACTTCGATAGTCTGGTCGGCAACCTTCACCGTAGGGTTTTCGCTCAGGGCAATCTTCAGAGCATCCTCGAGCGTCAGCACGAGTGGCTCATTCTGAGAAGCCTCGGCGTTCTCCTGTGCCATAGCAGGCACCGCTGTGACGCACATAAGCGCCACCAACGCATAAAAGAGATTCTTCAATTTCATAAAATTTCCTATTAGTTTACATTAATTTCATTTCTCTGCGCTCGCTGAGTTTCAGTGGGCGTGGCTCGTGGCTCAAAATCTCGTCGATGAGTTGCAATCCCTTCACCGTAGAAAGACCTCGCAGGAAGTTCACCACCATCGCACCAAATGCCTCCTCGCGTGTCACCTCCTCGGGAACCATCACATTATCCTCCCTAAAGAGCACTCCCGAAGTTGTGAAGAAGAGACGAGCCATCAGCTCGACATCGATATTGGGGTCAATGTAACCCTGCTCAAGACACTTCTCCAGAGCAAACTGCAAGCCCGCCAGACCCTGCTCGGCGTGGGCACGCTGCACCTTCTCGTAGACATTGGGGTAGAACTTCCTGAGGTTAATCATCAACCTCTTCTCCATATCCTCCACCTCGCCATTGTTGCAGAGCAGACGCACACTCTTGAGCAACACCTCAAGCATATTGTCACAACCCTCAACCTGACAGCGAACATACTTCTGACGCTGAGTCATCATATGAAGGATGCTCTCGCTCAAGAGCTCCTCCTTGTCGCCGAACATCTCATAGAGTGTTCGCTTCGACATTCCCAGTTCGCTTGCAACATCATCCATTCTGACGGATTTTACACCGACAGCCTTAATCATTTGCGAAACGCGTTCTATAATCTTTTCTCGCTGCGTCATTTTTCCTCAATTTTTGACTTGCAAATATAGCAACAGAAAACTTAAAAACAAAAAAAGTTTTCAGGTTTTCGAGTTTTTTGCTTATATATTGTACAATCTGACCATTTCGCCCGCCCATTTTCCCGTTGCAGCGGCAAAAATAGAGTTTTTCGGGCAAAACCAAGCTACCAAAAAGTACACTCAATTCTACCCTTTTGTCACCACCCTTTTCGCCGAGAACTTTTGACCAAAACCATTCCTCAAACGACCAATCGCATCAGCCGATTTGCACCCGTGCAAAGCAGAATTTTAGCATAATTTTGGTCTTGCGTGGTAGCACATTTCAGATTTTTGCTTATCTTCACATTTTGAAAACAAAGTAATAAGGGATAACTATGAACACTACCCCCAACTCACAACCTCAAAAGAAGTTGATTTCCACGCTGAAAGAGTATCTCTTGATGACTCTCGGAATGTGTCTTTACTCATTCGGCTGGATTGGTTGCGTCCTGCCTGCCAAGAGCACCAGCGGTGCGGCGTCGGGTCTTGCCATTGTCATCAGCACAGCGCTCCACAACACGATGGGCGTAGAGATTAAGATTGGTACGATAGTGCTCATTATCAATGTGGTGCTGCTCCTCATTGCAGGCATTATTCTGGGCTGGAAGTTCGGCTTAAAGACCATCTACTGCATTATGGCGCTCTCGCTCTCAATGAACTTCTGGCAGGATGTGCTTCCGGCGGATGACTTTCTGCATATCGACCGCTTCCTCTCGATGGTTGTCGGTGGTGTGATTACGGGTGTGGGTGTTGCGCTGGCCATTATGCAGGGCGGCTCGGCAGGCGGAACAGACATTGTGGCGATGATTATCAACAAGTTCCGCGCCATCAGTTACGGCCGTATCATCTTTATCCTCGACCTTCTGATTATCGCATCGTCGCTCGCCGTTGGTTTCACCATTGACGCGGCAATCTATGGATATATTATGACCCTGGTGTTCGGATACACCGCCGATATGGTGCTTGCGGGCAACAAGCAATCGAGTCAGGTGTTTATCATCTCGCCCAAGTATGACGAGATTACGCGCGAACTCAACACTGGGCTTGGCCGTGGCGTGACCCTCATACAGTCGGAGGGCGGCTACACACACAACCAAACTAAGATGATTATGGTTGTCTGCTCAAACCGCGAGACCCCTACGGTGATGAAATATGTGCGCCAGATTGACCCTAACGCATTTATGACCGTGGCATCGGTTATGGGTGTGTATGGTCGTGGTTTCCAGCCTATCAAGTTGTAAAGCAATGAGCCACACCGACATCATCCGCCTCACCTCTGCTGACGCCGCAACTACCGAGGCTATCTCGCGCTTGCTCAAGCAATTAACATCTACACCAATCGACTTCACGGAGCCCTTCCTTGAGAGCATCATCGCCGAAGGAAATGCTATCTTCGTACTTCGCGAGGAAGGCGAAGTGGTTGGTATGCTGACCGTTGGAAGCTACTCCTCACCTACGGGTCGCAAGGCGTGGATTGAGGATGTGGTGGTGGATTCCGCACATCGTGGCAAGGGCTACGGACGAGTGCTCGTCGAGCACGCCATAGAGTATGTGCGCACCCTCTCGCCCTGCACACTGATGCTCACCTCTAACCCATCGCGCATCGCTGCAAACGAACTCTACCGCAACTCGGGCTTTGAGCAAAAAATCACAAATGTCTACAAGATGACTCTCTAAAGTCATCATTTCACATTCATATCCTTGACTTGTTTATCCTCAGTTTTGGGCGTTTCACCATTAGCAAGTTGGAATAACGGATATTTTTCATAAATTTACATTGAAAAACAGCGTTTCAAGATGGAGAATTTGCAAAAATTGCTTCTATCACTTGTTGTTGCACTTTTTCCGTTTATCTGCGTAGCACAATCTTTGGCTACCATAAGCGGTCGTGTAGTGAGTGAGGAGAATGGAGAGAAAGAGGGTGTTGCGGGAGTAGTTATAGAACTAATCTCGTTGCGCGATACGCTGTCCCATAAGGTCACATCCACCAACGCATCAGGCAATTTCATCTTTAAGAATATTTCTCCAGCAAACTATCGTCTGATTACTTCTTTGATTGGGTATAAATCAGACACTACTGCCATAAGCGTAAAACGCGGGAAATCGGTAACACTTCCAGAAATCGTGCTACACATAGACAACCACGACATCGACCAGGTGGTCATCAGCTCCTTGGCGACGCGAAGCCAAATAAAGGGCGACACCATATCCTACAATGCCGCGGCATACAAGGTACTGCCTGACGCTGATGCAGACGAACTCATAGAGAAAATTCCAGGAATGAAAATCGAGAATGGCAAGATCACCACTCAAGGCGAGGAGGTGAAGAAAATATTGGTAGATGGAAAGGAGTTCTTCGGCAACAATGTGCAGTCAGCGCTCTCCACTCTTCCTGCTGACGCCATCGCAGCAATTGAGGTATTCGATAAGTTGAGTGACGAGGCAGAACTTTCAGGCATTGACGATGGCAATAGCTACAAAACGATCAACATCGTGACGCACAGCAAGATGCGCACATCAATGACAGGAAAGTTCAACTCAACGCTTGCTCTTGAGCCGCGCTCCTACGACCACACCCAACACTACGCCAACATAAACTCCACGCTGAACATCTTCCGCGACAAGGCGCGCACATCACTGAATCTGCAATTCGACAATATGAACGGCAATGCTCAATCAAAGCGTGGTCGTGCAGGAGTGAATTATGTCAATGCGTGGGGAGAGAAAGATAAACTTAAATTGGAAAGTAGTTACAACTACAATCTGGCAAACAACTATTCATCACGCCAAGTTGACCGCGATTACTTTCTTTCAGACAAGGAGGTGAACTCAAACTCTAATTCAATCTACGAACACTACACCTCCAGCAACAACTCTCATACTAAGAACAATAGCCACAATATAAACGCAAGAATTGACTATCGCATAACCCCGCGCCAACGCCTTACTTTTAGAACGCAACTTACATTTAATGACAGCCATAGTGATGGTATAACCCAGAACAATTACTTCCCTGTAAGCGGCACCGACGCTACGACTCTTAATAACTGGGACAAGAGTCTATCAGACAATATGGCACTCTCATCAACAGGCAGTTATATGATTCGTCTAGGAGAAAAAGCTGGGCGAACAATAAATGTAAATTTTGGTGCTACCTACACCTCGGGCAGCGGAGATAACGATAGCTATTCCGAAAAAAGCAAAAAGAACACTGTACGCCAACAAGCGATAACCGAGAACGAGAACTATTCGTTCAACATCGGTGTGACCTACGCCGAGCCATTAGGCAAGTGGACACAGGCAACTATTGGTTACAACTTCAATTATCGCTACTCCGATTCCGACAAGCAAACCCACCTCTTCGATTTTGAGAATGATATGTTTTTCGATGAGATAAATCCTCGTTACTCCAACATCAACAATACCGAGTTCCTCACCCAGCGCACGGGTCCAGGATTCCGTTTCAGCAAGGAGGGCACGAGCATTTCAGGACAACTCAACTACCAGCACACAAGAATGAGTAGCGACCGTGTGTATCCCATTGCATTCAAGATATCAAACAAAAGTTTTCAAAATTTGACCTACTCGATCAACTCTCGTTTGAAACTTTCTACCCAAAATCTGCTTGCAATCAGAGCAAGTTCAAGAACGACAAACCCAAACATCACACAATTACAGGATGTGGTAAATATTTCAAACATAAACAATATCCGCACAGGAAACCCCAACCTAAAACCATCCTATACACATCAAGCGAACATCAACTATACCTTCACAGGAGTTGATAAAGGCACTACCTTTTCAGTAAACTTTGGAGGTTCAACCACCACACGCCTTATCATCGACTCTGTAGTAATGAATCAACCTGGATATGAGGTAATCGACTTCGACGGTGAAGTTGTAGCGACGCTATCGGCGCAGGGTCGCTTCAGCAAGCCCGTGAATGCCGAGCAGAATTGGGGTGTGAATGGAGGTTTCTCGTTTGCATTCCCAATCAAAGTCATAGGTTGTAATTTCCAGTTCAGCACCAACGCCTCGCTACGCCAGTCTCCATCAATACTTAACGGTGCAGTTAACTATTCGGACGAACAACACATTGGTGGTTCGGTGCGACTGACAAGCAATTTCAGCAAGAAATTTGACTTCCGACTAAGCTACTCACCCACATACTCAGTAGTGGAAAATTCCATATCCTCACGCAGCAACAACGAATACATCCGACACCAGGCGAGTGGTAATCTCCGTGCCATTTTAGACTGCGGTCTGACTTTCCAATTAAACGGAAATTACAGCCGATATGTGGGTCTGAACTCTACATCTAAAAAACTCAACAACGAGAAGATAATTTTCAACGCCGCATTGGGTATGCGAATGCTGAAAAAGAAAGCAGAACTGCAACTTGTGGTGAACGATATTTTCAAGCAAAACAACGGCTTCACGCATAATATCAACGCCCAATATACCCAAATCTCCATTCGCGACATCATAGGGCGCTATTACGGTGTGAAATTCACCTACAACTATCGCAATTTCGGCAAGAGACGAAAATAGTCATCATTTCACCTTCCGCTCACTCCCGCCATTGGGCGGTTTGCCCCCCGTTTTGGGCGTTTCGCCATACCTCAAAGGTATGGTTTTACTATTTATATTATCTTTGTCGCAGGAAAAAATCAAAACAAAATAAATTTATGAAACGCATTTTTTTACTTTTTGCACTCTTGGCAGTGGCGGTGGGAGCATCGGCACAGTCGAAGGTTGCAGTAAACGGTACAATCGTCTGCACCGAGAACGGCATTAAGGATGGTGTGGTAGGCGCACAGGTGGAGCTCACCTCATTGCGTGACACACTCAACAAGAAGTATGCCCTCACAGCCATTCGTGGTGCCTACCAGTTCAAGCAGGTAGAGGCGGGAAAGTATCGTCTGGTAACATCTTCGCTCGGTTACGAGAGTGACACAATGCAGATTACAGTCGAAAAGGGCAAGCCTCTGACAGTACCAGAGTGGGAGATTGAGATGGAGAAGCACCGCATTGACGAGGTGAGCGTGGTAACACAGGCCGTGCGTACCTCTATCAACGGCGATACAATCTCATACAACGCAGCAGCCTTCAAGGTGTTGCCTGACGCCGACGCCGACGAGCTTTTGGCGAAGTTGCCCGGTTTGAAGGTCGAGGGTGGTACTATCACCACTCAGGGCGAGACCGTACAGAAGATTTTGGTGGATGGTCGTGAGTTCTTCGGCAACGATGTATCGACAGCCATCAAGACCATCCCAGCCGACCAGATCAAATCGGTAGAGGTGTTCGACAAGCTCAGCGACCAGGCGGAGTTCTCGGGCATCGACGATGGTAACAGCTACAAGGCTATCAACCTTGTGACAAAGATCAAGACTGCCGTATTCGGTAAGTTCAATGCAATGTATGCATTCGAGCCAAAGACCAACGACAAGACCCAGCACTACGGAACTATCGATGGTAATGTAAACTTCTTCCGCAAGATATCGAAGACCACTCTCCGCTTCCGCGCCAACAATATGGATGGCAACTCGGAGTCAAAGATGGGTATGGGCGGCTTGAACTACATCGCACAGTGGGGCGAGAACGACAAGATTAAGCTGGAGGGTAGCTACACCTTCAACGCCAACAACCGCAAGAACTGGAGCTGGAGCGACCGCGACTACTTCCTCACCGACGAGGAGCTCGCATCGGGCTCGGATGAGATTTACAAGTATCAAATCTCAAACAGCAACAGCCGCAGCAATGGTAGTTCTCACTCTGTAAACACCCGTTTCGAGTGGAAAATCAGCGAGCGTCAGCGCTTTATGTTGCGTGCGCAGGTATCGGCAGGTGACAACGAGAGCAACGGCACAAGCGCCAACAACTACTTCCCCGTGAGCGACCTTGATGGTGCAGGCATTTTGCTTTCAAACTGGAGTCTCGGCGAGAGCGACAACATCAACACCGGTGTGAATGGTAACTATATGTTGCGCATCGGCGAGAAGGCTGGTCGTACATTCCAGGTGAACTTCGGTGCTAACTACAACACAAGTGATGCTATGAACGAGAACTACTCGGAGAAGAGCATCAACAACCCAGTGCAGCAGCTCTCGGGCTCAGAAAACTATAGCTACAGCCTCAACGGAGGTCTTACCTACGCAGAGCCTATCGGCACACACGCACAGGTGACTATGGGTTACGATGTAAACTACAACGAGTCGGATGCCGACCGCTTGACACGCCTCTACGACTTCGAGTCGGGCAACTACGCTATCAACATCGACCCAGAGTACTCTAACAGCCACAACACATCATACCTCACGCAGCGTGTAGGTCCAGGTTTCCGCTATGGCAACGAGGGTACATCGGTATCGGGTCGTTTGAACTATCAGCATGTGACAATGAACAGCGAGCGCCTCTACCCTGCTCTCTACACATTGCCAGAGAAGACTTTTGCGAACATCACTTACTCGGTTATGGGTCGTATCAAGCTCAATATGGAAAATCGCCTGATGGTACGCGTGAACTCTTCAACATCCAACCCATCGGTGGGTCAGTTGCAGGATGTTGTGGATATCTCGAATGTAAACCACATCTCGGCAGGTAATCCCGATTTGAAGCCCTCATATTCTCACCGTGCGAACCTGACCTACAACTACTCAGGCATTGAGAACGGAACAACATTCTCTGTCGGCGTAGGCGGTTCTATCGCACAGCGCTCAATCGTGACTTCGGTTATCCGTAACAGCCCAGGCTATCAGGTTATGAGCCCAGATGGCGAGTTCCTCACAACCCTCTCGCCAACGGGTCAGTACTCAAAGCCAGTGAATACCGATGGCGCTTGGAACTACAATGGTCACATCAGTTACGGTTTCCCATTGACATTCATCGGCTGTAACTTCAACATCGACGCAAATGGTGGAGTAAACCAGTCACCATCGCTCATCGGTCGTTGGAACGGCGGTGACGAGGTAGAGTGGCAGAAGAACTACTCGAAGCGCTACACAGCGGGTGCAGGTGCATCAATCAGCTCTAACTTCAGCGACTTCATCGACTTCCGCTTTGCTTACCATCCATCGTACAGCAATGTGCAGAACTCGGCTTCACCAGAGAGCAACCGCGAGGAGCTCTACCACAACTTCAACGGTAATGTACGCGTGGTGTTCGGCTTTGGTTTGACACTCAGCGCAAATGGTAACTACTCGAAGACTCAGGGCTTGAACGAGTTGGCAAGCAAGCTCGAGCACGAGAACCTTATCTGCAACTTCGGTATCGGTATGAAGGTGTTGAAGAAGATGGGTGAGGTACAGCTCGTGGCGAACGATGTATTCAACCGCAACGATGGCTACAACCGCAGTTGGAACTCACAGTATATGCAGACCTCTATGAGCAGCGTTATCGGCCGTTACTTCGGTATCAAGTTCACTTACAACTTGCGTCGCAACTCTGGTGGCGCTCAGAGCAACCAGCGCGGTGGCTTCGACCCATCGATGATGCCTATGGGCGGCCCTGGAGGCGGTATGGGTGGCCCAGGTGGTGGTATGGGTGGTCCTGGCGGCGGCTTCGGCGGCGGTCGCGGCGGCGGTCGCGGCGGATTCTAAAAAGTTTTGAATTTTGAATTTTGAATTAAAACAATAATCCGAGATGATTTTCTTCATCTCGGATTATTGTTTACATACGGTTCTCGTCGGAAGCCTTTTCGACCTGCTTGGCGTTGAATGCCTTGCCGCTCTTGAATGACCAGGTTGCGCCCAGACGAATTCTAAAGCGTGAGCCATAGCCGTCGGTCACTATGTTGCGGGTAAAGTCATCCTGCACAAACTCCAAATCTTGTTTTGGTGCGATAACATTCACCGCCTCACATATAAATGTCCAATTATCCTTCACTCGCTTCTTCAGCGACACATTAAGGTTATGCCTTGGATTGCCGATGGCATTGCTCACCTTCACGCGTGTCATAGCCCAATAACCCAAATCAATAAAAAACTTCTTTGGTAATTTGAAACTCATATTTGAACTAACCTGCGCATACTGATTTATCTCAATGGGTGCGCCAAGTGAGAGCTGTTGCTCGGCGAGGACTCCTGTCAAATTGATATTCCAATCCCACCACTTTGTCACTGCAAATGGCAGATAGATATTGGCTGAATAGTTATTTAGCTTTGGCAGATTGGCGTAGGTGAGGTTCAGCATACGAGGGTCATTCTCATCCGCCACCACCATCTGCTGGATGGCATCGGTCTGGATAGCCGCCGCGAGCGTGATACTATATTTGTATGCTAATACGCCAGTCAGCGAAATTTTATTATTGTAAGACGGATCAAGCAGTGCATTACCTGTCTGATAGGTGTAGTCGGAAATCTGCGTGCGTGTAGGCGTGAGATTCCAGAAGCTGGGGCGTGAGATAGTGCGTGAATACTGCGCCACCAGAGAGTGCTTACCCTCCTTATCCAAAGCATACGAAAGGTTAGCATTGGGGAAGAGCGAGAAATACTCCTGACTCACATCACTACCCTTACCCAGAGCCTTGGTATATTCACCTCGCAGACCCATCACCGCACTCCAACGACCCTTACGGAAAGATGCAATGGCATACGCCGCCGAGATATTTTCGGTGTAGCTGATGTCGTGGTCGCTCACTACCGATGGCACCCACTCCTGCCCCAGCAGGTAACGGTACTGCGCAGCGGAATTTATCTCGTTGTAGGTATATTTTGCACCATACTTCAGTTGCCACTCCTGCGAAAAGACTCTCTCACGAGCCACAGAGGCTGTCGCCACACGGAAGAATGTCTTGGTGCGGTCGTTGTAGAGCGAGTCAATATCGCCACCGCCCGCATTTATCGTTGTGCTATTGGCGTGAGTATCCAGACCATCGCGGCTGTGGTAGTCGGCAAGTACCTTAAACATAGAGCCCAGAGAGTCGGTCTTGAAGATGTAGTTAAATGTGGCGTAGTGAGTTGTGCGGTCGCTATTACCATCGAAGATACTTTTGCTCAAGCGTGTACCAGAGGGAGCATCGAAGCGGGTTGAGGATACATTGTAGTCGTTTCCCTTGTTATTAAACCAACTATAATCAAAGCCAATGCTATGCTTTGGATTAGCCTGATAGACCACCGAGAAGTTTGTTGCAAATTCATTGCTTCGCATCTCGTCGTCGGTCGAGGAGGTCATCCTTGAGGATGTGGAGAGGTAGTCAGTCTGCTCCTCTGCCAGAAATTGGTGCTTACTCTTGTAGTAACTCAAAGCACCACTCAGCGTGAACTTGCCTACATTGGCATTGATGCGGGCATAAGGATATGGATCGTAGCCATACTTACCCATTCCGCTGTAAATACCTATCGTACCCATCACGCCATTCTCCAAGCGGCGGCGCAGGGTAATCTTGATAGCTCCGCCCGAAGAATTGGCGTCGTGGTCGGCTCCAGTCTGTGGCACAATCTCAATCTTGGCAATATCCTCGGCTTTCAACGAGCGAATGTAAGAGAGTAAATCTGCTCCATCTAGCTTCATCTCGCGGTCGTTGATGTAGAGTTTCGTGCCACTCGCTCCGTTCACCGAGATTTTATCATCCTGAATCCACACGCCAGGCGACTGACGCAGCAACTCCTCGCCATCCTTGCCGATGGCGGAGTCGGAATTAGCAACATCCACCACAAAGCGGTCAGCCTCGCGGCGT
>JAFYOF010000130.1 GCA_017560305.1 Alistipes sp. | reverse complement strand
CACCCAGTTAAAGCGCCAGGTGCCGTTGAGCGAGAGGCGGTAGGGGTTACCAAGGTCGCAATATGCGCCCATAGCCTCATCCTCCGACGAAAAGACCTTGAATGATGAGTGCATAGGCAGACGATTGACCTGATTGAGTTCGGGGTCACGCCACTCGTTGAATGTCTGCGCCACGAGCGAGGTGCAGGCGGCGAGGGCAGCCAGGGTTAGAGCAAATCGTTTCATAGTTGGGTTAGTTTTAGGTCTTGGTTATTTCTTGTCAATCTCGTTGAGTGCGAATGCGTATGCGCCGAGTGATATGGCGGTGCTTGCGCCAATCTTCGAAATCATCACGCCGATGCGCTTCTGTGGGTCGTAGGTCACAACCTTGTCGCTGCCGTAGACCTTTAGGTCGCGCGATGCACCCTTGGCGAATGCTGCGAACTCCTGCTCATCGTCGAGGTCGTAGACCTTCATCTGCACGCGGTCGAATGTGTCGCCACCGATTGAGTGCATCTCCGAGCGCAACTCCTTCAGCAGGGCTGGCTTGATGTACTTCGATGCTGCGGTGATGCCGCCGCCGATGACGATAAGACCATCTATGAGGGTCACGGCTGTCGCCATTGCGTCGCCCGCAACCTCTCCCATAGTTGCAAATGCCTTCTTGGCAGCCTCGGCGTCACCCTCGCGCTTGCCCTCGGCGATGTCGTAGATATCCTTTGGTTCGAGTGTTGGGTCGTCGATGCCCGATGCCTCCTTGTAGACACGCTTCACAGCACGCACAGCCACGCCATCCTCAACCATCACCTCTGGCATATGCTTGTGACGCAGACAGAATGTCTCGATGCAAGAGTTGTCGCCCGTGTGGAGCTCGCCGTTTGTCACGAAGCCCATACCGAAGCCAGTGCCGAAGGTGTAGCCGAGCAGAGTCTTGTAACGCTTTGCGCTGCCCAGCGCCTCGAGCTTCTCGTTCACGGCTGGCAGAGCACCCGCCAAAGCCTCGCCGTAGGCGTAGAGGTCGGCGTCGTTGTTGATGTATACGGGGATGCCGAACTTCTCCTCAAGGAATGGACCTAACGCCACGCCATCGCGGAACGATGGGAAGTTGGGCATATAGAAGCCGCCTACGATGCCGTTGGCATAGTCGGCAGGGCCAGGGAAGGCGAAGCTGATTGCCACGGGCTTGTCGTCAAGGCTGTCAATCACCTGCTGAAAACCATCCACCAGAGTCTGCATACATAGGTCGAGATCCTGCGCATTTGCTGGCTTTGTGATAGGGTCAATGATGAATTTATTTGCGCGCATTGCGCCGAATACGAAGTTTGTGCCGCCCGCATCAAGTGTGATTACGGTACGAGAGTCGTTTCTATACATATTGAAAAGTAGTTTTTTAGGTTCTTAAATTTCCCAAAGTTAATAATTTTTATGCAATTATCTCGCATTTATGCAAAAAGCAGAAAAAAATATTAAATTTGTGTAGGTAAAATCTAAAATGAAATAAATCTATGAGAAAAATTTTTCTTTCAAGCGTATTTGTTGCCACTTTGATGGCGGCGTTGTGTTGTGGCGGTTGCAATACTTCAAAGCCAGGTAGTCTAGCAGATGCTATTGTCGCTGAAATTCACAATCCGCAATCGAAGAAGGTGTTGGTGATTAGCCATCGTGGCGACTGGCGCAACTATCCCGAAAACTCAATTCCTGCCATCGAGTCAGTTATCCGTATGGGTGCCGATATGGTTGAGATTGATGTTCAACTAACCAAGGATAGCGTGTTGGTGCTGATGCACGACCGCACCATTGACCGTTGCACGACAGGAAAGGGTAAGGTTGCTGAGATGACATACGAGGAGTTGCAGAAGCACTACCTCAAGACTGCTCACGGTGTGCGTAGTTCGCTCGATTTGAAGGTGCCCACCCTGCGTGAGGCGTTGGAAGCGTGCAGGGATGGTATCACGGTGAATATTGACAAGGGTTACGACCACTACGATATGGTGTTGGCTCTCACCGAGGAGTTGGATATGACTGATCAGGTATTGATTAAGGGTAGTAAACCATTGGCGGATATAAAGCAAAAGATGTCGGCATACCCAAACAATCTTCTTTATATGCCGATTGTGAGCCCAACGAATGCTAATAGTGCAAAACTTTTTGACGAGTATATTGCTGATGAGGAGTCGCAGCTCGCATATGAGGTGTGCTGGGGTGAGATGACTCCCGCAGTTGAGGAGTGTATGAAACGAGTGCTTGCCGATGGCTCGAAGTTGTGGGTAAATACACTTTGGAACTCGTTGTGCGGCGGCTTGAGTGACGATGTAGCCTTTGAAACTTCCGCCGAAGAGGTATATGGCAAAATCTTGGATATGGGTGCAACGATGATCCAGACCGACAGACCTGAATTCTTAATCAACTACCTGCGAAAGCGAGGTTTGCACGATTAAAATATAAAAGCCTACCCGAAAAAGGTAGGCTATTTTTTTGCATAGATGTATTCTCCCTAATGCTCGGCGCAGTCGTGGTGGGAGCAACTGATGCCCGAGTCGAGGATGAAGCCTGTGAGATAGCTCTTTATCACGGTGGTGATGTCGCCGCTGCAGCCGCGGATGACCTTGATGCCGTGAGAAGAGAGTTTGTTCAGCGCCCCATCGCCCATATTGCCCGCCAGCATCACCTTCACGCCCATCTGCTCAAGTTCGGCAGCGATGCCCGACTTACAACCGCAACCCTGAGGTGCGGGGAGCTCCTCGGTGGCGACGATTGAGTTGCCTTCGATGGTGTAGATGGTGTAGTGGTGGCAATGGCCGAAGTGGTCGTCAATGCGGCCATCGCGCGTTGGAAGTGCAATCTTCATAGGGCGTTAGTTATTGTTTGCTGCCGTGCGGTTGCGCCAACGGCGCTCGCGCTGGGTCGCGGGGTTGTCAATGAAGTGTTTTGTAATGGCATTCAGCAGGTTGCGTGGTGCGATGTTGCGCTCAATCTTGCCGCCGAAGGCTACCGAGATGCCGCCTGTCTCCTCCGATACTACTACCACGATGGCGTCAGATGTCTCGGTCAGGCCGATGGCTGCGCGGTGGCGTGTGCCGTATGCCTTTGGCACGGGCGACTGCGTCACGGGGAGGATGCACTTTGCCGCTACCACACGGTCGTTCTGTATCACCGCCGCACCATCGTGCAGGGGGGCATTCTTGAAGAAGATATTTTCCAGAATGGCAACCGAAACGCGGGCGTCAACGGTGATTCCGCTCTCTACGATGTCGGTGAGATCGCTGCGCTGGGTGAGCACGATGAGAGCACCAGTCTTTGTTGCCGACATCTCCGAACAGGCAGTGATAATAGGCTGAAGCGCAGGCTCTTGACCCGTGCGGGCGTTAAAGATGCGGCTCAGGAAACTGAAGCCTCCCTGACGACGGCCTATGGCCTGAAGGAATGTTCGCAACTCGGGCTGGAAGAGGATGATGATAGCAATCACACCCACATTGATCAAGCCTCCAAGGATGGTCTGCAGAAGCTCCATATTGAGGGCCTTCACGATTACCCACAACACATAAATCAGCACAATGCCCGTGAGGATGTATGGCGCATTTGTGCCTCGCGACATACGATAGAGTCCATAGACTATCGACGCCACAAGGAATATATCGATAAAATCGACGACTGTAAACGGTATAAAATCCATATCCCGAAAAATTAATAGTGCAAATATAGCATTTATTCCAAGAGATTGTTCACTTTAGGCGGTGAAAATTTTTGTTTTACCATCTCTCGGTATTTTCGTGATATGGGGAGTTCGCAGCCCGACATCTCAACCGAGGTGGGGTGGTAGGTTGAGGTGTGGATGGTATTTATAATATAGGCGCGATGTATGCGCAGAAAATTCCCATTGTCGAGGATTGACTCCCATTGTGAAATGGTGGTCTTAGTGCGGTGAGCCGCGCCGTCGGTGGTGTGTATCCACACCTCTGAGTCGTTGCTCTCAACATAGGCAATATCATCCATCGGGATATTTATCCGATGTCTGTCGGAGATGAAGTCAATCGTTTTGGGGTGCAGTTGCTCGCGTTTTGATAGCCATTGCTCCAAAAATATCTGTGGCGTTGTTACGGCAGTCAGAATGAGGAGTATGAATAGCGGGTTAATCATCACATTGTGTACTCGGCAATCGGGATAATTTGTATCGCTGACATTCGCAACCAACATCAGCAACATAACAAGGATAACCACGCCCGATACTATAAATATCACATTGCGCAACCCCTCTTTTTTGTTCGTGAAATCTACTTGAGGTATGGCGATGCGTAGAGACAGCAATGCTGGCAGGTAGAGCGAAGCGAGGAACAGTGCGTGCGAGAAGTTGTAGTCAAAGTTCACCAATATGGCGGCTATGACAACGACGGCGATGCACCAATATCCAATAATCGCAAAATATCGCATAATTAGTTTTGTTTTGTGACAAATGTAATAAAATTATCTCTAATTCTCCTCACCCATTGGAGTGTCAAATCCCCCTCTTACGCTTAAAAGGGCTTTTCTACACCATAAGAGAGGGTTTCTTCGTGCCAAAAATTAGGTCGATGAGAGGGGTGTCGCTATCTTTGCAATGGAATTCCACAACAGATGTTAAACCTTAAAAATTTTATGTTATGTCACTTAATTTGTTACAAGTAGCAGAGCCTGTGATGATGCAGCCCGAACCAGGGATGACCCTTTCGCAGACATTTATGGCGGGCGGTTGGCACTTTATGGCTCTTATTACATTGGTGTTGGTTTGTGCATTGTTTGCAGCGTGGAAAGCCCCTGCGTGGGTTAGACCGCTGGGAAAGGTTGCGCTTGCCATTGGTGTAATCTCCTTTTTGATGGGGGTGAGCGATATGGCGGGAGCGTGTGCTAAAGTTGGTGATGCAATTCCTTTTTCAGTCTATTGTAGCGGCTTTAAGGTTGCACTTATTGCACCCATTTACAGCATTATAGTCTATGCGATTATTACCATTGCAGATATGGTGCGTCGCCCAAGAATTTGATGTCTAAAGATTAATTTATTACTTTCGTGTTGTCGTACGCGTCGTTACGAGGAGCGTAGCGACGCGGTAATCTCAATATGTTAAAAATTAGGGTTGTCTAACTTTTTTGTTAAACAACCCTTTTTTTCTCTTACTTTGTATCTTGAATAAGTTTTTCAAGATACTCTTTTGTCTTGAGGATATAATCGGTGTTGTCGCCACCGAGTTCACACTCTATTGTCATCACACCTTTGAAACCTATATCCTTCAACGCCTTCACCACAGCAGGGAAATTTACCTTGCCCTCTGGAATCTTGGCCTCGTGACCTAAATAGTATGGGTCGGTGGGGTAGAAGCCATCCTTGGCGTGCAACTCCTTGAGTAGCGGCCCGAACTGATAGATGGCATCAACGGGGTTTGCTTTGCCGTAGAGGATGAGGTTTGCTGTGTCGCAGTTTACGAATATGTTGCCCGTGCCGATGTCGTGGATGGCGCGGATAAGTGTTGTCGGAGTCTCCTGGCCAGTCTCGCAATAGATCATCACACCCTTATCCTTGGCATATTGGCACAAGTCGCGCATTGTGGCAATGAACGAGGTGTAGAGTTCGCTTGTCGGCTCCTCTGGGATAAAACCGAAGTGGGAGTGCATCGCTGGGATGTCGGCGGCAGCGCAGAAATCCACCGCCTTTTTGTAGGTGTCGAGATATTTTATGCGATTGATTGGTGGCACCAGACCGATGGTCGAAGGACCCTCCATAAAGTTCCAGCGTCCGTTTGGTGTGCAGTATACCAATGCGCTTATCTCGACGCCGTACTTCTTTTTCAGTCGCTTGAACTTCTTCGCTGTGTCGTTGTTCCATTCGAGTGCAAAGCCTGTCTGGCACGACTTTACGCCTATCTCCTTCAGACGAGCAAATGCTGCCTCGGCATCGCCATACAGGCTGCTTATGATGCCTACTGATATATCCTGAGAGTGTGCTGCAAAGGCAAACGCCAGAGCGCAAACTGTTGCAAAAAATCTTTTCATCGTGGTGTGGAATTAAAATTTACTTAAATCGGGCTGGTCGCCATATCTCTGCTTCTGGTCGAGCATCTGCTCCCAAGTGAGTTTCTCGCCCTTCATCACCGCCTCGCGACCAAGCATAGCTGCGAGTGTGGAGTTGCAGGCGCTCTCTATCTGGTTTATGTATCGGCCGCTTGTTATGCTGTCTATAAATGATTTTCCCTTCAGGGCATCGGCATCATTCAGAGCGTGTTGAACGCCGGAGTTCCACTCGTTCTCACCCTTGATAAAGACTCCGCCCGTATAGTGAGTCTCGGCAAAACCCTTTGAGCCGATGAAGCGGGCGCACACATCGCCGAATATATCACCCGCCTGGAACGACTGGCACGATACATTCACGCCGTTGGGGTAGCCGTATAGGATGTGGTAGTTGGAGAGCGTGTCGCCAACCTCGTGTCGTTTACCCTTCTCGTTGCCTATGCCGATGGCATATTCTGGATGCGCCTTCAGCACTTCGTTGCATATATCTATGATATGTATTCCCTGATCGTTGAGGATACCTCCCGAAAGTGCCAGATATTGGAAGTGGTGGCGGATGCGGAACTCGTCGTCCTCCTTCTCGGGCTTGGGGCAGGCGCCGCCATTGCCGTTGTAGTAGAGTTGTACGGTCAGCACCTCTCCAATGTCGCCGTTGTGTATGCGGCGTATCATTTCGTCGTATGCCGACGAGTAACGCACCTGGAAGCCCATTACAAGCGAGAGGTCTTTCACTCCCTTCGCCGCCTTCATCATCTGCAATGTGCCATACACATCTGGTGCGGCAGGTTTCTCGCAGTAGGTGTGTTTATGCGCCTTCACGGCCGCCTCAAATATCATTGGATGCGCATAGGCAGGTGTGGCGATTACCACGGCATCAACCTCCTTGAGTTTGAGTAGTTGCTTGTATGCCTTTTGGCCGACGAAGATGCGTTCCTCGTTGATTGCAGGCAAGCCCTTTGCCGCATTGAGTGAGTTCAGGTGTGGTAGAACGCTATCTATGCGGTCGCGAAAGAGGTCAGCCAGAGCATATATCTCGATATTATTGTTGTGGCTCATCGCTGTGATTACACCATAGGTGCCACGGTTGCCCGTTCCGATAAAACCTATGCGTACAGGTCGGTTTAGTTTCTCGTTTGCCATAGCACCCAAGGGGCGGAACATAGAGAAGGCTGCCGATGCGGCGCACATCTTGAGGAAATCTCGTCTATCCATATTGCAAAGTTTTAAGATTCTACATCCGTAAAATTAGTAAAATTTTGGTTTGTTTGCAAAAAAAAGGTGAGGATGTCGCAACGATACATTGTCGGACATCCTCATTAAATGGGTAGCGTATGTTTTGTTCCTACTGATTCATTGTAGCCAAGAACTCCTCGTTTGACTCGGTGAGTCCCATCTGCTTCTGCAGGAACTCCATAGCCTCGACGGTAGTCATCTCCGAGAGGTACTTTCTCATCACCCAGGTGCGGTTCATCACATCGCGTGAGAGCAGCAAATCCTCGCGGCGAGTACCCGATGAAATGACATTCACGGCAGGGTAGATGCGCTTGTCGGCCAGCTTGCGGTCGAGCTGCAACTCCATATTGCCAGTACCCTTGAACTCCTCGAAAATCACCTCGTCCATCTTCGAGCCAGTGTCGATGAGGGCTGTGGCGATGATTGTGAGTGAGCCCTTCTCCTCGGTGTTACGCGCCGCACCGAAGAAACGCTTTGGCTTGTGGAGGGCGTTTGCGTCAACGCCTCCCGACAACACCTTGCCAGATGCTGGCTGCACCGAGTTGTAGGCGCGTGCGAGGCGGGTGATAGAGTCAAGGAAGATGACAACATCGTGACCGCACTCAACCATTCGCTTTGCCTTCTCCAGGACCATCTCGGCAACCTTCACATGGCGTGACGCCTGCTCGTCGAAGGTCGATGCCACAACCTCGGCGTTCACATTGCGAGCCATCTCGGTAACCTCCTCGGGGCGCTCGTCGATGAGCAGCACAATCATATATACCTCGGGGTGGTTGTCGGCAATGGCGTTGGCGATAGACTGCAGGAGCATTGTCTTACCGGTCTTTGGCTGTGCCACAATCAGTGCGCGCTGACCCTTGCCGATAGGCGAGAAGAGGTCTACGACGCGGTTTGAGAGTGTGTTGTGACCCTTGCCCGTGAGATTGAACTTCTCGCTTGGGAAGAGAGGGGTCATATACTCAAACTGCACGCGGTCGCGGATGTACTCTGGCTTCAGACCGTTAATCTCGGTTACGCGGATAAGCGGGAAGTACTTCTCGCCCTCCTTTGGTGGGTGGATGACGCCGCTGATGGTGTCGCCCGGCTTCAGACCAAAGAGTTTAATCTGCGATGGGGATACATATATATCATCGGGAGAGTTCAGGTAGTTGTAATCTGCTGAACGCAGGAAGCCGTAACCATCGGGCATAACCTCCAGCACGCCCTCGCCGTTAATCTCGCCCGCAAAGATATCCTTCTGCGGTGCTGGCTGCTCCTGTGGCGCTGGCTCTGCCTTTGGCTCGCCCTCGTTTGTTGGCTCGGCGTTCTCCTCAGCCTTCTCTGTCTCAGCAGCGGCTGCCTTTGGCTTGCGACCACGGCGCTTTGGCTGTGGGGTCTCGGCTGGCTTCTCTGGCTTGGTCTCCTCCGCCTTCTCCTCGGGCGTATTCTCTGCTACTGGCGTAGACTCATTCTGCATTGTAGTTGCTTCAGCCTGACCGGCGGTCTGCGTATTCTCCAAAGGAATGATTCGTGTGCTCTCGGGTGTGAGTTCCGAGGCAGGCTTGTTCTCCTCGATGCGCAGCGAGTTCATTCGTGGGCGACGCGTGCGCTTCTTCGGCGCATCGGCCGCAGGCGAATAGTTCTCATCGGTTGCCTCGCTCTGGGCGGTAGCCTCCTGTGGTGTCTCCTCCTGAGCGACGCTCTCGGTAGCAATTGCTTTGATCTTGTCAAGTAACTCCTTTTTTCTAAGCGTAGAGTCGGTGATACCCAACACCTTGCCTATTTCTCGTAATTCCGCCAAGGTCTTACCCTCGAGAGTGCTTAAATCTTGTAGCATATTGTGAGTGTTTATATAATTTTCTGATTTTTTCGGCAGTAGACTCTCTGCCTATGAATGACGATGCAAATATAGTACAAAAATTCTACAACTCAAAAATTTTGCTTTGTTTGTAGGGCATTGTGAAAAATAAAATATTATAAGAGTCATTGAAAAATGACAACGAAACCTTTTTGTCGGGAAAGGGTGGATAATTGCGTCAAAAATGAGTATCTTTGCTTAATCGCTAAATCTCACCTTATGAATAGTTTGTTTTCTCGCCTGAATAATTTTCAAGGCAGTACGGATGAATCGGAACTTTATAAAGAGTTTTATGACCTTGCGCCGGCATTTCTCTATGGAGGACATATAAATGTTCGTGATGAGTATAAAATATATATTCGAACAGTGGAGTTTTATTTCCATAGTGAAACTGCGGTGGGAGTTCACGACCCAATCGTCTACCATCGAAACGGGAAAAATGTGGATGAAAGCATAGATGTTCCATATTTCCCGATTATGACTTTGCACGCCCACAATTCGGGGTTTGATATCACATTTGAAAGAGAGGGTCAATATCGAGCATCCGCCCTCATCCGCGCCTATGAAGTGGTGGGTAAAGATGGCAAATATCTAAAATGGAATTCAAGTAAAGGGAGGTTTGAGAGAAGCGAAAAGTATTGTTTTAATACTCAATCAACTTACTTATATATTTTGCTAAACGGCTTTTCGTTGGTGGGTAATAGTAAAGTAGAGTGGGTTCCAGCGTGGCGAGAACAAAAAACGGGCCTCTTTATAAAATCGCGCCAAGGTGTTTTTAAGTCGAAAAGTGAAACGGAGTACATCGTGCCGAAGGAGCCAGAGTTAAAGGAGAAATGTGACAGGCAATGGAGTTTTACTCGTTTGGATGAAATTTGATATGTGATATGACTAAACCGATTATATATACTTCTGAATATCTGCGGACGACAAAAAATACCGCAGGCATAGCCGAGGCAATACACAATGCGCTTGAGGATTTGCAGATAGAACATCGTGAGTTGAGGTTTACTAATGATTATTGGTGTAGGGACTATATGCCAGTGTTGATTTCTGATGATGGCACATACTCCAAATATCAATATCGCCCAGACTATTTGGTTGAAACAGAGGGTTATGAGCAATATATAACCAATCAGGATGATGCGTGCCGAGGGTTGAATCTTTTCACGCCGACCAATATGGATATTGTTTTTGATGGCGGAAATTATGTTCGTTGCGATAATAAGGTTTTGATGACCGATAAGATTCTTATGGAAAACCCGAAATGGTCATTGTCCTATTTGGTGAATCATCTTGAGAGGAGTTTGTGCGCAGAGATTGTGCTTCTGCCGTGGGATATGCGGGATGAGTGTGGTCACGCGGATGGAATGGTTTCATATCTGGGTGATGGAAGGGTGTTGCTGAATAGTTGCTGGAGGCGTACAGGAAAAGATTTTCATAAACGACTCGTGAAGATTTTGGGTGCGCACTTTGATGTAGTGGAACTTGAATATCGTTGTGAGGAGGATAAAGATTCTTGGTGCTATCTGAATTATTTAAGGTTGCCGAATGCAATTTTGCTCCCTTGTTTGTCGGAGAATTTTGATTGCGGGAATGATTTGGCGGCAGTTGAGACTTTTGGAAAATTATTCCCCGACCTGAAAATTATCCCGATATACGCAAAACCGCTGATAAACAAAGGCGGTGCGTTGCATTGTGTGACTTGGGAATATATAGAAAAGAGGGATAATAGTGAGTTAAGATAGGAAATTCTTGCTATATTTGCTATAATCTAAAACATTACATATTATGAAACGACTTTTCATTCTTTTGTGCCTTGCTTTTGTGTGTGGCACGATGGTGGCGGTGGCGGCGAGTGATGGTAAGCCTACGCCCGTGATTTTTGAGACCGATATGGGTAACGACATCGACGATGCGATGGCGCTTGACCTGCTCTTTAAGAATATGGATGCGGGCAATATACGCCTGCTGGGCGTGGGTGTGCATAAGAATAACCCCCACTCGAAGGAGTATATCGACATTATGCGCTGCTGGTACGGCTACAAGAAGATGCCTATCGGCGTGAACTCGGCGTGCGTGACGGATATGGAGTGCGTGGACTACTGCACCAAGACCTGTCAGATGACCGATGCTGAGGGAAAGCCTCTGTTTGCCCGCTCGAAGAAGGAGAATTACGAGGAGGCGGTAGATATGTATCGCCGATTGCTGGCAAAGGAGGCGGACAACTCGGTGGTGATTGTGACTGTCGGTTTTTCGACCACTATTGCGCAGTTGCTGGAGAGCACGCCCGACAAATATTCAAAGCTCTCGGGTAGAGAGTTGGTGGCGAAGAAGGTGAAGTATTTTTCGGTAATGGCGGGCGAGTTCACTATTCCCGAATTTGCCGAGTATAATGTCTGGAACGACCTTGAGGCGGCGCGCACATTCTTTGAGACTTCGCCCGTGCCTATGGTCTTCACTCCTTGGCAGTTAGGCGAGCAGGTGCACTACCCGGGCTCAAGCATTGAGCAGGACTTTGCGTGGGGCGAACCACACCCTATGGTGGAGGCTTACAAACACTATTTGCAGATGCCTTACGACCGCCCAACCTGGGATGTTATTGCGGCCTATTATGCTTGCTACCCCGATGCGGAGTGCTTCACAATCAGCGAGTCGGGTAATATAAAGGTAGTAGGCAAGGGTGTGACGCAGTTCACTCCTGCAGCCGATGGCAAGTGCCGCTACCTGACCGCCACTCCAGCCCAGTGCAAGGCGATTCTTGATTATTTCCATAAGGTTTTAACAATCAAACCTAAAAACAGAAGGTAGCTTTCGCTACTTATATATAACAAAAAAAAGGCTACCGTGTGGTAGCCTTTTCTCTTTTCCTTTGGAAGGATTACTTTGTCTCCTCTGCTGGCTTCTGGTTCTTCTCAGCAGCGTAGAGCTCGTTCATCTTTGCCAAAACAGCATCGCTGATGTTCAAAGCATCGGCTGCGTCGAGCAATGCAGATGCGTTTACAATCATCTTGTACTTGCCCTCAGCGTTCACCTCCTTGATAGCACGCATAATCAAATCCTGTGTGCGGTTGGTGAATACGAAATTCTCCTCGTCGAGTGCCTGAGCCTCCTTCTGAGTGTTGGTCTGGAAGTTAGCGGCGCGCTTCTCGATTGACTGGCTCTGCTTCTGTGCGTCAGCGGTTGTGATCAAACCCTTCTGATACTTCTCCTGAAGCTGAGTAGCCTCATACTGGAGGTTCTTCTCCTTCTGAGCCCAAGACTTCTGTGCCTTCTCGGTCTTCTCCTGCAAAGCAACACCCTCAGTCTTGTAGATCTCGCTCTCAGCGAGAACATAGTCAACATTTACATAAGCCAAGTCGCTCTCTACAACAGCCTCTGTTGCAGCAGCCTCGCCCTCGGCAGTAGCCTCTGTTGTTGCGTTCTGCTGGCAGGCAACGAGTGCTGCGCAAGCAACCAACATAGTCAAAAACATCTTCTTCATAATTCTATTCTTTTTTGATTTTTTTTGTATTATTTTCGCAATAATCGACAAAGATAGGAAAAAATATTTAATTTTGTCATCATTGCAATTAAAATTAACTTACTATGTACGAATATATATCGGGCGCACTTGCCGAATTATCACCCACATACGCCGTTGTCGAGGCTGCTGGCGTGGGCTATTATATCCACATCTCGTTGCAGACTTTCTCCGCCATCGAGGGGCAGGAGCAGACTCGTCTGTATGTCCACTTTGTGGTGCGCGAGGATGCGCAGATTCTCTATGGTTTTGCTACGCGTCAGGAGCGTGAGTTGTTCCGCCTGCTCATCAGTGTCTCGGGCGTGGGCGGCAATACGGCGCGAATGATTCTCTCGACCTATTCGACTTCAGAGTTGAGAAATATCATCTCTACGGGCAACGCCGTGCTGCTGAAGAATGTCAAGGGCTTGGGCTTGAAGACCGCGCAGAAGATTATCGTTGAGCTCAATGGCAAGATGATTGATTTGGGTCTTGAGGCGAAGGCGGTTGAGAAGCGCAGTGAAGTTGATAATGAGGTGTTTAACGAGACCGTGGCTGCGCTTGTGATGCTCGGTTTCCAGAAGGGTGCATCCGAAAAGGTTGTGAAGGCTCTGCTCAAGGATGAGCCCTCGATTAGTGTTGAGGATGCCGTTCGTCAGGCTCTGCGCAGAATGTAAGAAGGAATATCTTGTTATATGATAAAAATCAGCAAGGGGGCATTCGGTGCCCCCTTTGTTGTGGCGGAAATGGGCGGTTATACCTTATAAAATGAATATTTCTTGGTGCTAAATTTGTCGAATAGATTATTTTGCGTAAATTTGCAGAATTATAGGGTTGGTATGAAATTTAGAGTGCTTATAACTTTTGCCGTGGCGGTGGCTATGACGGCCTTGGTGGGATGCAATGACGACCAGATAAAGGTCGAGCAGCAGCGTACCACCATCGAGCGTTACCTCACATCGTCGCACAGCCCTCGCCTGATACCAAAGGAGGAGGTGGCGAACTCGATTGAGTACAACCCGCCATTTTATGAGCGACTCACGCCCGATGTCTATCGCTACATAGCAACATACTACGCCACAGACCGCGACCTGCGCAATGAGGTGGAGATGGGCGATGTGTTGGAGTTGACATTTACAGCCTATAAGTTCTCGGGAAGCAGACCCTCGTTGAGTAATGTCTACTACACCAACGACGCCGCAGTGCTGGCAGAGATGGAGTCGGAGGGGCTTGATACCAAATTCTGGTCGACCGAGCCGCTGGTGGTGAAAATGGGCGAGACAAGTATAATAAAAGGTGTTGAGCGCTCGTTAGTGGGTTGCCGAGAGGCTGACCAGGTGGAGGTGTATATGACTCAGGAGGCTGCCTACGGCAATAAGGCGGTGGGTCTGGTGGTGAAGGGCACCTCGCTGGTGTGGTACTACACCATTGACAAGGTGACGAAAAATTAACCTTTAGGATTTAGAAAAGATTTGATTTAGATATGAAATTCATTTATCGTATAATTTGTGTAGTGTGCGCATCATTGATGCTCTCGCTCGTTTCGTGTGTTAAAAGCAACGAATTGACTTTCGATGAGATTGAGACTATCGCACTCAAGGCGTGGATGGAGCAGAATCGTCCCGACCTGCTTGACTGCTACCAGCCAATGGGTGGATACTATGTCGAGTTGCTCGATGAGGGTCATCCCGACAGCCTTCCTGTGCGTCACAGCAACGCGTGGGTGCGTTACGATGTGACTTGCCGTGACCTGGCGGGCAATATCGTGCTGACCCGTAACGATGAGTATGCGCGCTTGCAGAACTCTTACACCGACCACACGCACTATGTGCCATTCTTCCTCTACTGCGGTGAGGAGAACACCTCTATGCCAGAGGGTACCTATATGTCAATCCGCAACAAACTCAACATCCACGGCGAGGAGTATGCGGCACGCTATGGCAGCAAGATGCGTCTTTACCTCCCATCATCGGTTGCCGCTGGCGACAAGTCTCTGGGTGGCGATGGCGGTTATGAGGGTCAGTATGAGCTTGATGCAAATCGCCCAATGATTGTGGAGTTGAAGGTGTGGGGTCACATCAACAACCCAGTGGCGTATGAGGATAAGTGGATTAAGTCATTTGCAGCGATTAATGGCGGCATCGTAGAGGATGATAAGGCTGCCGAGGAGTCGGCATCGAAGATGAACGAGCGTCTGGAGAATGGCGAGAAGGTGACTTACGATGACAAGTGGCGTTTGGCGGTGGATACCATCGCAGCGCTATACATTAATTATAATTATACGCCTCGCAAGCGACTCAATTTCGACTGCCTGCGAGAGGATACTTTGCTCTACAATGGTCAGACAACATACTCGCGCGGTAAGATTTACGGCACAAAGTCGCTCGATCAGATTAACGAGGAGATTGACAAGGTGCTCATCAAGCGTTTCGGCGCAGGTATCGCACCCGAGAAGGCGGAGTCTATCGACTCGGTATATTCGGCAAACATCTGGTATATCACACGCCTGATGGATGGCTTTATCGTGGATACTAACATCCGCGAGGTGAAGGAGATTATCTACGCTGGCGAGGAGATTACCACTGAGGATGAGGCTCTGGATTTCACCGTTGATGGCGATACTTCGTATGTGGACGCGTGGACCTACGCCCTGCCACAGATGAAGCTCGGCGCGTGGAATGCAATTCTCACAGGCTCGTCGAATGCCTATGGAGCAACGGGTGTGTCGGGTACGACAAGCTCTTCTTCGTCATCGGCGGTGCAGGATTACCTCGACTACTATAACTACTACAACTATTACAACAGTTATTATGGCAACAGTTACTACAATAACTACTATAACAACTACTATGGTTACGGCGGTTATGGTTACGGTGATTACTATAATAACTACTATGATAGTTACTACTACAACAACTATTATAACAACTCTTACACCACAGATGATTCTACAACGACAACAACAATTACTTCGGAAATCCAGCCATATTCTCCGTTGTTGTTCCAGATTTTCATCGAGAAGCGAAAGTTGTAACGACAGGGTAGTGAAATAGTGAAAAAGAGAAAAATGAGAGTTGCCTGAGGGGTAATTCTCATTTTTTTTAATTTTTTTTGAATTAAATTTTGCAGTATAAGAAAAAAGTTGTAATTTTATGTTGCAAACAAGATTTAATGCTGAAATCTTATAAAATTAATAAACCTTAAAATAGATTGTTATGATTATTACATTTAACGAATTGCGCCGTATCAAGGATAAGTTGCCCAGCGGTAGCTCACAGCGTATTGCAGATGAATTAGGTATTGATGTAGAGAGCGTTCGCAACTACTTCGGTGGAAGACATTTGGACGCTGTT
>JAFYOF010000129.1 GCA_017560305.1 Alistipes sp. | reverse complement strand
GTTACGCTCCCGAAGATACGCCTCGAAACGAGGCGCATTTGTACTGCGTAGCTTAAACACGGCAGATGAATTTTCGGGAATAGGGCGAAAGGATAAATTTCCGTTAAAAAACGGAGACCTTTTGATCCTCAAAAGTGCGCACGCATTCGTTTTAGGAAATTTAGACTTTTGACCCCGAAAATTTATCACCGTGCGGTTTTAATCCACCGCAAGGGTGGCTTTTCCTCCTCGCGGCTCGGCAAAGTGTGCAAGCACCCTCTGCTCTCGCTCCGCAGCGTCGGTTGGCACCACCTTTTGTTGGCAAAAGGTGGTAAAAAGAATTTTAATTCTTTATTTGCTATTCACTATGACAACCGAATAAATCAACAAAGGTAGATTTCCTTCATTTTTGCTTGCATTCTATTCACTTTTTCAAAAGTTACAAGATGCAAAAAAGGGGAATGACATATTGCACAGATAAAACAAAAAAGGCCGCCCTCGGCGACCTTGATTCAAACGAAAATCCACTACTCCCAAATCGACTCCAGCGTGTAGACCTCGAGGTTTTTCACCATAATATTCGTGCCCCAGAAGTTGAATCCCGAGCCGTTGTGGGCGCGGCGCTCCATCACATAGGAGAAGGCTCCGCCATCGATGTAAACCTCCGCCGAGGTGCTGTCCAGAAGGATGTCAAACGAGAGCTCCATCGAGCCGATATCCTCGGGCGAGTAGAAGTTGCCGTTTATGGTGTTGCGGTTCAGGTCGTAGTCCACAATGTTCTGACCATCAAGTCCTAAGCCCGCACTTGTAGAGTGCGAGAGTCGTATCGTAGCCTTCACCCAAAGGGCGCGCTCGTTGCTGAACTGACGCAGTTTTGCAGTCGCCTCGTCGGCCTTGAGATTTGTCCACGAGCCCTGCAAATGCTGCAACTTCGAGAGCTCGCGCACGGGGTAACTATAGAGTCGCAAGCCGTTGCGTGTGGTGCGCAGAGTGAGCTCCGTAGGGAAGGTCATCATACCGTTCACGGGCAGGTGCGGATGGTTGATTTGACCCCATCCAACCTGAATGGTGCGACCATCCTCGGCGGGGATATTGTTGTAGCACTGCGCCGCGTAGATATTGCCCCTCACATAGCAGAATTTGCCCGCCTCGGGGGTGAAGCGCTCGCCATCAAACTCTCCAATCATATATGTTCCCGATGCGCCATACATCACCCATTTCTTGTTCTCGGGGTTGCCATCCACCGCCAGCTCAAACAATTCGGGGCACTCCCAGAAGCCCGTTGTGTGGCTCTTGAACTGCCAGGTCTTCAGGTCGCTGGAGTTGTAGATTGAGTGACCGTCGCGCTCGTTGAGCACCATCACCCAATGACCCTTCGGCGCATACCAGAAGACCTTCGGGTCGCGTGTGTCGCGCGTCTCCCACTTCTCGCCCGAGTCAATCACGGGGTTACCTTCGTACTTTGTCCAGGTGCGACCCTTGTCCAGACTATATGCCACGCACTGCGTCTGTCGCTTGCCATCGGCGGTGTAGAAAGCCACCATCGCAGGGTTGTTCTTCGTGCCGAATCCAGAGGTATTTTCGTAGTCAATCACCGCCGAGCCCGAGAACATCGTGCCGAGCTGGTCGGGGTGGAGCGCTGGCGTAAGTTCCTGCCAATGAACGAGGTCGCGGCTCACGGCGTGCCCCCAGGTCATATTCTCCCACTCGCGCTCGTAGGGGTTGTGCTGATAGAAGAGGTGGTACTCGCCCTCGTAGTAGATAAGTCCGTTGGGGTCGTTGTTCCAGCCTCGCTTCTGGGTGTAGTGCACCTGCGGGCGGTAGCGCTCACGGTAGAGCGAGTCCTGACCCGCAATCTCAGCCGCCTGATATATCTTCTTAAGACCCTCGATCTGGCGCGGATATGAGAGCGTGAGTTGTTTGCCCCTGAACTCCGCGATGTCGCAGAAAATCCAGTAGTCGGGCTCGCCATCGGCTATGCGGATGTTGAACGAGCGCTCCTCCTTGCCATCCACTTTGAGCGTCATCCTCTCCCTGCCCTGTCGGTGAGAGATTGGGATGTTGAGGTACTGCTCCTTCGCCTTGAGCGAAATCTCCTTTACGCCCTCACTCTGCTGCGCCTGCGCGCCTATTGCCATCGCTATCGCCACGGCCGAAACAAGTATCTTTTTCATAGTTGGTTGGTTATTTTTGTTTATGGTTGTGGTTACTACAAAGTTAATGTTTTTTTGCTAATTTGTAATATCTACAACAATCTTAAAATTCCACAAAAAAAATGGGATCGGAAACCTCCGACCCCATTAAACTTCTCCAAAATATTTTATTACTTCTTCGTGCGGCTCATTGCTGACCAGGTCTTCTGGGCGCCTGCGTGCTCGAGGAAGTAGCGCTGTGCCTTCAAAAGGTTACGCGCCTGAAGCACCATTGCCTTGGTCTCGCTCAACACGGTGAGGTAGAACATACTTGCAGTGGTGTTACCCTCGCCTGCGTTGATACGCTTGAGCTCCGACTTGATGGTCACCGCGATGCGCTCGAAGAGCTCGTCACGCATTGTCAGCACGGTGTCGATGTCGCTGAAGTCGTTTGCGTTAATCATTCGGTTGATGCTGCCGTAGATCTCAGCCACATCGTCGTTGATGCGCTTCAAATCCTCGGTCTGCTGCTCCGACATACCCTTGTGGTTGTTGTCGATGTGGTCGAAGGCTGGGCGTGTGATGTGCACCAACGACTTCGCCATCTCGTTCAGGTAGTCCACAACCTGGATGTAGTAGAGCGAGAGCTCCAGTCCCGAGCCCTTCATCTTGCGCAGAACAGGCATCAGGCTGTACTTAATCTGGTGGCACTCGGTGTAGATCTCGTCAGACTCTCTCACAAGCTCCTTCAGGGCTCGGCGGTCCTCCTTGAACACAGCCACCAATGTGCGGTCATAAATCTGAGTTGTAACCTTCATCATACGGCAAACCTCGCCGAGAATGCTCTCCACAGTGCCGTTGATTGTTGTAGCCTCTGGCTTCGACTCCTTCTCCTCCTTCGATGACTTGAAGTTGCTCTTGATGAGCATATAGGCGCAGGCCGCAGTCACGATAGCGAATGCTGGTGTGCCGCCCCAGATGAGGATGAGACCCACGAGGATAGCGATGATGAATGCGCCGATACCTGTGACGAACCAACCCATCACCACGGTCATAACGCCCGTGATACGGTGTACTGCCGACTCACGACCCCACGCTCTGTCGGCGAGTGAAGAACCCATCGCCACCATAAAGCATACATAGGTCGTCGAGAGAGGCAACTTGAGCGATGTACCCACCGAGATGAGCAACGCCGCTGTTGTGAGGTTCACCACGGCACGAATCTTATCGTAAGGAGCGCCATTCTGCTCCACATCCTCATACTCAAAGCGTGTGTTCACATACTCCTGCACACGCGTTGGGATAATCTTGTCGATGAAGTTTGAGATGCCGAGCGACACGCGCACGATTGAGCGCGAGAATACATTTGAATCCTGCTCGCCCGCAACCATATCGTCACCCTGACCTGCCAATGAAATCTCGGTCTGCGACACATTTGCCGACTTTGTTGAGGTCCACAATGTGATAATCATCACAACGCCCGAGAGCAACATCCAGATGAACTGCATCGAGGTGTTGGTGTTCAGACCATCCATCATAATGTCTGTTGCGCCACCCGCAGCCTTTGCGATGTTGTAGGCGTCAAGACCTGCCAGAGGCACACCGATAAAGTTCACGAGGTCGTTACCGGCAAAAGCCAACGCCAGCGCGAATGTACCCGAGAGGATATTTATGCGGAGAATGTTGATGCGGAAGAGCTGCAGGAATGCCAGCATAATGGTGCAGAACACCCAGCAGATTACAACCGCCACGAGCAGATTCTCGCTTATCCAGTTGTACATCGCAGTGCCCGCCAGCACACCCTTCAACGCCTTGAATACTGCGAAGTAGGCGATGGCTGTGAACGAAGCACCACACCACAACGCGCCCAACTTGCGGAACAGGGCAATATAGCGGAACGAGAACAACAGGCGTGAGAACCACATCACAATCGTACCGAAGATGAATGCAATCAGCACCGAGAGCAGGATGGCCGAGATAACACCCATCGCGCGACCGGTCTTGATGTAGTTGCCAAACTCCGAGAGAGGGATTGCGTCATTGCTGCCGATCTGGTAGAGCGAAACTGATATTGCAGCACCTAACAAGCTGAATACCAGCGCAACAGTGGTTGATGTCGGCAGACCGAGCGAGTTGTAGATGTCCAGCAGAATAACATTGGCGAACATCACGCTCACATAGAGAATCATAATCTCGTGGAATGAGAACAACGCGGGGTTGAACATACCGCTACGGGCAACCTCCATCATACCGCTCGAGGTGAGGACTCCGATGATGATACCCACCGATGCAACCATCAGGATGGTCTTCATCTTTGCCACCTTTGAACCGATGGCAGCGTTAAGAAAGTTCACGGCGTCGTTTGTCACACCGACATAAAGACCCGAGATTGCCAAAACGGCAAGCACGGCTAAAACTACAGTGTAAAATGCACTCATAAATTGTAAATTGTCGACCCCATACAACAACTTTTTACTTCAAAAGGGTCTGATTTAACATTCCAAAGTTAGTCAAAATGAGCCAAGTAGCAAAATATGTAATAAACTTTTAACGAAAACTTAACGCACCCGAAACACTAAAAAATCCAAAAAAATAGCGCCACACGCCCCTCTGGCGCCTAAAACCGCCCCTTTGGCACAAAACAACCCGCCAAGGATAAAAATTCCGTTTTTATGCATTTTGATGCCCGCATTTTCCTCTACTCCCTCGCCCACAGCAAGTTGCGCCCGCACCCGTAACGGGCGTTTTGCATTTACTTTGTCGTGCGAGATTTATCTAATGTGGGAATTTTATCTTCGGTGGCAGGCGCGCCCGTAACGGGCGTTTTGCATTTTCCTTGTTGCGCTAGATTTATCTTTGGTGGCAGTTGTTACGCCTGTTTTACATTTTCTTTGATAAGGAATGAATTTATCTAAAGTGGGTAGCGGGGGGTGGCGCTCTGCGCCATACCCACTTTAGATACGCCTCGTGCCGAGGCGTGTTTGTACTGCGCAGCCAAACACGGCAGATGAATTTTCGGAAGAAGGGCGAAAGGATAAATTTCCGTTAAAAAACGGAGACCTTTTGATCCTCAAAAGTGCGCACGCATTCGTTTTAGGAAATTTAGCCTTTTGACCCCGAAAATTTATCACCGTGCGGTTTTAATCCACCGCAAGGGTGGCTTTTCCTCCTCGCGGCTCGGCAAAGTGTGCAAGCACCCTCTGCTCTCGCTCCGCAGCGTCGGTTGGCACCACCTTTTGGCGGCAAAAGGTGGTAAAAGAATTTTTAATTCTTTATTTGCTAATCTCTATTTCAAAAGCACTATTCACAAAGGTAGATTCCCATCATTTTTTTGCTTACACTCTGTTCCCTCCTTCAAAAGTTACAAGATGCAAAAATGGGGAATGACATATTGTGTTTTCTAAAACAAAAAAGGCCGCCCCTCGGCGACCCTAAACTAATTCTGAAGCAAGCAACTAACCCTTTTTACTCCTTCTCCTCGCGGAAGATGTTGAACTTTCTCAATCGTGGGTTACGGCGTGGGAGGATAATCATATCGAGCAGCAGCAGTGCCAGCGCCACGGCGATAAAGTATTGATACTGTTCGTTATACTCCTCGTATCTCACGGTCGAGAGCTCGCTCTTCTCCATCTGGTTGATGCTCTTGACAATCTCCTCAAGACCGATGACCTGCTTGGTCGCGCGTATGTATGCGCCCTCGGTCTCGGCGCACATCTCCTGCAACATCTTTTCGCCAAGTTTTGACACAACCATCTCGCCATTCTCATCCTTGATGAACTCGCCACCAATCTCTATTGGCGCACCCTCGGGCGTGCCGATTCCTATGGCGTAGATGCGCACTCCCTCCTGCTTTGCGCGCTGCACAATGGGGGTCACATCCTGCTCGTGGTTCTCGCCATCGGTGATGAGAACTATTGCTCGGCTCTTGCCGCTCTGGCTTGAGAATGAGAGCATTGCAAGCTCCAATGCCTTGCCGATATCGGTTCCCTGCTCGGCTATGAGCGAGGTTGAGATGCGCCTGGTGAAGGCCTGCGCCATACGATAGTCCGAGGTGATGGGCAGCTGCACCTTTGGCTCGGCGGCGAAGATGACCATTCCGACACGCTCCTGCTGCAGCCCCTCGAAGAGCTTGTTTATGGCGTACTTGGTGCGCTCCAGTCGGTTGGGCTCAAAGTCCTCGGCGAGCATCGAGTTCGACACATCGACCACCAGCATCATCTCGACACCCTTCGCCTTCTCCTCGCGCAGTTTTGAGCCAAGCTGGGGGCGTGCTGCGGCGATGACCAGCGAGGCAAATGCCGCAAGGTAGAGCCACAGTTTCAGGCGCAGACGACTGCGTGAGTAGGCGGGCATCAGCTCCTTGAGCAACTCGAGGTTGCCGAAGCGGGCGAGCAGTTTGCGGCGGTGACGCATCACCAGCGCAAAGAGGATTGCCAGCACGGGAATGAGCGCCAGCAGGTATAAAAGTTCTATGTGTGCAAATCGAAACATCGCTATGGTATTCGTTTAAGGATTAAGTGCGAGAAGATGAACTCCGCGAGCAGGAGCGCCATAGCCAGCAGCAACAGCGGCAGGAACTTCTCGTGGTAGATTGTGAGCTCGGTAATCTCTACCTTGCTCTTTTCCAATGTGTTAATCTCGTCGTAGATTGCCTTCAGCTTCTCCTTGTCGGTGGCGCGGAAGTATTTGCCGCCCGTGCGTGAGGCTATCTCGGTGAGGGTCTCCTCGTCAATCTCGACATCCATCATCTGGTAGCTGATGTCGCCGAATGGGTCCATCACGGGGTAGGGCGCCTTGCCTCGCTTACCCACGCCGATGGTGTAGACCTTGATGCCCATATCGGCTGCAATGTCGGCCGCCATCAGTGGTGCAATCTCGCCTCGGTTGTTCACGCCGTCGGTCAGCAGGATTACCACCTTCGACTTCGCCTCGCTCTCACGCAGGCGGTTGAGCGCCGTCGCCAGGCCGTTACCTATGGCTGTACCATCCTCGATGATGCCGCTGCGCACACGCGCCAGCATAGTCTGCAGGGTGCTCTTGTCGGTGGTCAGCGGACTCTGCGTGAAGCTCTCGCCCGCAAAGACTGCCACGCCGATGCGGTCGCCGATGCGGTCGGAGATAAATGCTGCCGCCACCTCCTTCGCCGCCTCCAGTCGGTCGGGCTGGAAGTCACGCGCAAGCATTGAGCCCGAGATATCTATCGAGAGCATAATGTCGATACCCTCGGCATTTGTACGGCTCTGCTCCTCAACGCCTTGCGGGCGTGCCAGTGCCACCACCAGTAGCGCAAACGCCGCTATGCGCAGCACAAAAGGTGCGTGTCGCAACCAGTAACGCAGGGTGCGCGGAGCCCTCTTCACGCCCTCCACCGAGGAGATGCGGATGGCAGCACCGCCCTGCAGGGTGCGGTAGATATAGTATGCAATCATCGGCGCTATGAGCACCAACAACCACAACAGATATGGATTTGCAAATCTCATTTTTCGTTCTTGTGTAAAAGTAACTCTCCTACCAATTCTTCTTTCCTCGGATAAGGATACCCTTCTTCTTCTCGTCGAGTTTCTCCTGTGTCTTGTCCTCCTGTGCCTGGATGGCGTTGAGGAGTTGCTGTTGCTGCTCCTCGCTCATTCCGCTACGAGGCTTCTGACCCTGTGGCTGAGGTGGTTGCTGCTGCTCCTTCTCATCCTCGCCACCGCCCTGATTGTCCTTGTTATCCTTGTTATCCTGATTCTGGTCTTGGTTTTGGTCCTGATTCTGATTCTGGTCGTTCTGCTGATCCTGATCCTGATTCTGATCTTGGTTGTCCTGCTGATTCTGCTGGTTTTGCTGTTGCTGCTCAAGCAGTTTCTTGGTGAGGGCGTAGTTGTACTTCGCCTCCATATCGTCGGGACGCAGAACAAGGCTCTGGCGGTAACTCTTCAACGCCTCCTGCAACTTCTGCTGCACAAACTGCGAGTTGCCGAGGTTGTAGTAGGCGTCGGCACGCTCGTCGGCAGTACGCAACGAGTCCGCCGCGGCAGCCTGCAACAGACCTTCAGCCTGCGAGATAAAGCCGGTGCTTATCTTCGCCTGCGATGAGTTGGGGTCGTCGTATGCGGTGGTGTCGGCCATCGCCTGGCGTATGTAGGTGTTGCCCAGATTGTAGCGCGCCTCAAATGAGGTGGAGTCGTGCTGCAACGCGTGCTGATAGGCATCGGCACTCTGCGCATAGCGCTCCTTGTCGAAGAGGCGGTTGCCCTTACGCACCAGTCCGCGCTCGGGCATCTTCTGTGCCGAGGCTATGGTGGTGCAGAGCAGGGCGATGAGTGTCAATATGGTGTATACTCTTGCTTTCATCTCTTCTAATTTTTATCCTCCTCCTCTGGCTCTGGCTGAGGCATTGTCTGCTGGACAAACTCCCACGCCTTGCTGTATGCGCGCTCGTTCTCCTCCGCCTCGGGCATCGCCTTGGCGAACTTCACAAGGTCGGCATCGCGCAGTAGCTCCGTGAGGTCCATAGCCTGCTTCTGTGGCAGGTCAACCGAGCGCACCGCCTCGATAATCTCGTCGGAGGTCATCTCCAGCGCACCCACGCCAAACTGACCCGCGAGGTATGCACGCAGGATGTCGGTCAGTCCCGAGTAGTAGAGCTTGTGCTTGCCCTCCTGCCATAGACGCTCACTGTGCAGATGCTTCAGGTCGCGTAACGCAATCTCGTGCGGTGGCAGAGGTGGTGCTGGCTTGAAGATGTCGCCGAAGCTCTTGCCGTAGTGGGCAAGGATGCGCTTGGCAACGAGGTAGAGAGCTACCAATATTATTATAATGATGATGCTCCAGGTGATGTAACCCGAAATCTCGCCCACCTTGAACTTCAGCGTGCGCTGAGGCTTGATGTCGAAGATGGCGTGTGATGTGGAGTCAATCTGGAATGTTGTGACCAGCAACTTCAGCGTGTCGTCGCCCTGCAGGGTGTCAATGATGTTCTTGTCGGCATACATCACCTCGGGCACCACGCGGTGGATACCCTCCTGAAATGCCGCCATCAGGTAGCTCTTGCGCAACCTAAGTTTGCGACCCTCTTTCGACAGGGTGTCGATGGGGCGGTCCTCGATGAGTTCGTAGTACTCCACGCCATTCTTGTAGTCGGGGAAGTAGACATCCTGCATCAAATCCTTCTCCACCTCAATCGAGAGCAGAAACCTGTCTCCGATGCCGATAGAGTCTGGCTCAACCGTTCCTCTCACCTTTGGTGCATTGGCTGGCAGCACACGCTCCGAAGGCTTTACCCCAGCGGTTTCGCTGCTCTCCTGCGCGAAGGCTATATTACAAGACAAAATCAAAGCCACACAACAAATCGTCCACTTATTTAGCACCGATAGATAATTTTGAACCGACGCTGCGGAACGAGAGCAGAGAGTGCTTGCACTCTTTGCTGAGTCGCGAGGAGGAAACGACAACTTGTTTGTCGTAATTTTGAATTTTGAATTTCCCATTATCTCTGCTTGAAGAGTTTAATAAGTTCGGCAACATAGTCGCCCTCGGTAGAGATCATAGCCGAGTCGATGCGGTTGCGGCGCAGTAGTTCCTGCACCTCCTGGTCGCGCTCCTGCCAGCTCTGGGCGTAGTGCTCCCTCACGCGGCGTGACGAGGTGTCGACCCACTCCTTGCGACCTGTCTCGGCATCCTCCAGCTCGATGATGCCCACATCGGGCAGCTCCGCCTCGCGCTTGTCCCATATGCGTATGCCCACAAGGTCGTGCTTCGACCCCGCAATCTTCAGCGCATCCTCCAGCGCAACCTTGTCGCGGCGCGAGTTCATAAAGTCCGAGAGGATGAAGGTGGTGCAACGCTTCTTGCTCACATTGGTCATAAAGCGCACCGCCTCCGAGATGGCTGTTCGCGAGGATTCAGGCTTGAAGCTGATAAGCTCGCGGATAATCATCAGGATGTGGCTCTTGCCCTTCTTTGGCGGGATGAACTTCTCGACCTTGTCGGAGAAGAAGATGCAACCCACCTTGTCGTTGTTCTGCGCCGCCGAGAAGGCCAATACGGCAGCAATCTCGGTGATTACGCTCTGCTTCATACGCTCCGCAGAGCCAAAGACGCGCGAGCCGCTGACATCCACCAACAGCATCATCGTGAGTTCTCGCTCCTCCTCATAAATCTTGATGTGGGGCTTCGACGAGCGCGCCGTAACATTCCAGTCGATGTCGCGCACATCGTCGCCTATGCGATACTCCCTGACCTCGGAAAACGACATACCGCGTCCGCGGAAAGCAGTGTGGTACTTTCCCGCGAAGATTTCATTCGAGAGACCTCGGGTCTTTATCTCAATCTTTCTGACTCGGCGAAGAATATCGTTCTCGCTCTGCTGCATAACTCTATGGTACGATTACATTGTTAAGTATCTCGGTGATAATCTGCTCGGTGGTGATATTCTCGGCCTCAGCCTCGTATGTCAGACCGATACGGTGGCGCAACACATCGTGGCACACCGCGCGCACATCCTCGGGGATGACATAGCCACGGCGGCGAATGAATGCATAGGCGCGTGCTGCCTTCGCCAATGAGATGCTGGCACGAGGTGAGCCTCCGTAGGCAATCAGCGGCTGCAACTTCTCGAGGTTGTACTCCGCTGGCTCGCGTGTGGCGAAGATGATGTCGATGATGTACTTCTCAATCTTCTCGTCCATATACACATCCTCGACAACCTTGCGTGCCTTCACAATATCCTCTGGCGAGATAACCTTGTTTACGATAGGCATACCCTTGCCCGAGAGGTTCATACGCACAATCTCGCGCTCCTCCTGCTTCTTTGGGTATGAAATCTTCGCCTTGAGCATAAAACGATCGACCTGCGCCTCTGGCAGTGGGTAGGTACCCTCCTGCTCCAATGGGTTC
>JAFYOF010000128.1 GCA_017560305.1 Alistipes sp. | reverse complement strand
GCGCAGTTTCTTCTCCTCCTTAATCTTCTGAGCCTTCTCCTTAATCTCAGACTCCTGTTTCAATGTGAGCATTTTCTCTTCCATAAAGAAATCGTATTATGTGAATTATACTATGTAAGTTGTATCCACTTAAAGTGTAGTGGCTAGCTGGGAGTAAAGGTTTACAACTTGATAAATTTTCCTTCGATTCCGCAATTTTTTAGTATTTCAGTGTTTGCGGCGTCAAACGAAATCAGGCACGATGGCGCACCCGCTGTGCCACCTTGCTCTCCCGATGCGTGGTAGAAACTCAACCGTCCTTTGATAAAGAGTATCGAGTCGGCATTGGGGAATATCAATTCGTGAAATAGCCGTGTGTCAGTCCTGGCAAAGGTCAGTGCAATGGCGTTCTTATGCACTGCACATCGTTTGATGAACTGCGTGATGAGTGCGGTATCATACGGCGGATTGCAGAACACACGCCCAAACCACGGTTGTTTCAAACCATCGTCCTCGATTGTATAATGATGCTCGGCAGTGTCCCACGGTCGGTTTATGGGAGCACAGGGATCTAAATCAAATGGCCCCAACCGCCTCAAGATATGTGGCGGTGTGAGCCATTCGTTTTTACCCGTCGAGGACTTTCCTTCAAAGGTTACATCCATACGGTTTAGATAGAGTCTCCCGAACCAATCTGGATATCGAAAGGATTGAGGTCGAACTCGTGGGTGATGTTCGTATCATCCTGCTGCGACTCCAAGCAGTCCTCCGAGAAGATACAACCCTTGAGTGTTACAGTGGTTGTAGTCCAGTCGTCCGATGCCATAGGGTTGGCAAACGAGACGATAAGGTCGAACTCACCAATCTCCAACAACGAGCCATAGACAGAACGCAAGAGCTGCTGCGTAGCGTAGTCCATAGTGATGGATGCCGAGTATGTGATGTTTCCGAAGCCTCGAGAGACGGGCTTGCCGCCCATTCCGTAGTTGGACTCTACCTTTCGTTTCTTCGACCACTTGATGGCAGATACGCCTTCGAGTGTCGTAGAACCCTCATCGATACCAAGTGCGGTCGAAGAGAGTGTGATCATAGACCACGAATATGCTACATTATTGATTACTGCCATATCTATTAACTGTTAGCGGTTAGTGACAATCCCTCCTCGACATAGATCTTGACGGCCACACCGACAGGGACAATTACATAGGAAATTTTGAGCGTGTCGTTCACCAGCACATTCTGATTCGGGTCAATGGTTACAGCAAAGCCGGAAATCTCCTGTGCCGCCTGCATCTTTGCCAGAATATCGCTGATGAGCGTCTTGAATGCTGTGATCTTCGATGGGGCCAGATAGCCTGTAGAAGGATTCACCAACAGAGGCGAGTTTACATACGGCAGCAATGCTGCACGCACGGCACGGCGGCTCTTGTTGATGGTACGGTTACGGGCAATCGTGCGGTAATCACCGATAGAGCAGGTCTGGTCTTTCGAGATGTAGATACCATTCTCACGACCGGCATACTTAATCGGGAAGATGTAGCCCTTATCATCGAGTTCATCAAGCAACGAAGGCGATAACGACTCGTAGCGATTAAGGCTAAGGAAGTTCTCTTCCGCTTCATCAAGGTTGATATCGCCGAAGCCCAACTCGATCTCCTGGAAGTCATCGGTAAAGAGGTTGAACTGCTTTACCCACGCAATAGACTCGTGTACATTTGCCTTTGCAATAGCACCCATAACAGCACCGAGGAAGCCTACAGGTGTATGGTTTGCGTTACGCATCTGCATAAGCGAAATCTTCTCGTGGTGCGACTGTCCGAAGATGCAACTGATGCGGCTTGACTCGCAGATACACGAAGGAATCTTGTTCAAGTCAATTTGACGGCCATCAGTGGTGTCAGCACCCGTATTGGATGGGTTAGCCGATAGTACCAACGACAAAGGCTGGTTCTGCTCCGCAAGACCTACCGCCACATCGTTAAGACCCTTGACAAGGTTAAGGCTGTACTTGTCGGCACCGCCATTTGCCTTCCACAAAGGCTGCTCGGTCCAGATACCAATCTGATTGATAAGACCACCTGCGGCACGCTGCATAATCTCCAACGCATCCCAGTTAGCCGAACAGTCGGCAAACATCACATAGAGTTTGCCTGCGCTATTCACGCTACCGGCCATACGGAAGAACTCACGAATGTGGTAAGCAGGAATACCATACATAAAGTTTACATTAGCCTCCTCATCCTCGGTAGCCTCCACACGCTCAATGATACCGAAGTCGTTCACAGCCGACTTGAACGAGGTGATATAGCAAACATCGCCCAGCTTGAGCTTTGTCTCATTTGTCTTACCATAGCCCTCGGTAAAGAGCGTAGGCTGCATAGAGACATCAAACAGCAGACCCGTAATCTTCTCGGTAGAAGAACCGCTGTCATACGGAATGTTGCCGTCTACATCTTTAATGAATACATTACCAAGTGCCATAGGTTATCT
>JAFYOF010000127.1 GCA_017560305.1 Alistipes sp. | reverse complement strand
TGTACCACACATTAGTCGGAACATTCCAACCCAACTCGAACATAGGGATTGTAGTGCGGGTGTCGCGACCAACCTTTATTGTCAGTGCATCTTTTTTCGTCTTGTCAATGTGGATAATAGGGGAGGCGCCCACGGGCTCAACTTTCTGCTGCGAGGGGTCGCTGTCGTTGAATTTGATGCCCGAAGCACCGATTGAGATTGTTTGTGCCTGCGCCTCACTGGTGGCGAAACAGGCGATTGCCACAAGGGCAAAAATTAAGAATCGTTTCATATCTTTTTAATAGTTTGAGAGTTTTATTCCAATCTAAATAGTTTTTCAATCAACTCCTCGTCGGTGGGAATCTCCGTCTGGGCGAGGTTGGCAAAAATCTTGTCGGCGTGGTACTGCGCCTCGGCAAGCGAGGTGATAGGCTCGCCGTTGTAGTAGCCGTAAATGGTTGGCTGTTTGAGCATTATCGTTATGCCGATAATGAGCGCGCAAAGTCCCGTAGCCAATGCCATCTGCCAAATGCGGGATGTCGGCTGGTGGAGTCTTATGCGTACGCTCTGTTGCGGCGCTGCGGCGTGCATCATCATCGCTCGTGCGGCGCGTTCCTCGGCGGTGGGTGAGGTGTTCTGGAGCAGTTGCTCGCGCAACTCCTGCTCCTCGGCGGCGTTGGTCTGCGCCTGCCAGTATCGTTGCATTAAATCCTTATACTCCATAATTCATCACCTTTATAAGTTCCTCTTTTACCTTTTGTCGTGCTCGGCTGCACGCCATTCGCGCGGCGCTCTCGCTCGAGTCAATTATCTCGGCTATCTCGCCGTAGCCCAACCCCTCGCAGTCGTGCAGGTGAATCACCTCCCTCTCGCGCTCGGGCAGCGTGGCTATTATCTTGCCGACCATCTGTATGAGTTCACTATCCTCATTTGTTGTTGCCGCAATGTGTTGCGGTGGCTCACTCTGCCGTCTGCGCTCCCGCTCGCGCATCAGGTCGAGGCAGATGTTGCGGATGCTCACCATCGCCAACTGGCGAAATGTACCTTCTCTTATAAATAGCCGTCGCCGCCATAGTTTTTCGTAGAGGTCCTGCGTGGCATCCTCTGCCCAAACAGGGTCGTGGAGCAGGCTCACGGCATAGCGATATGCCGTATCCTTGATGGCAAGAAATTCTCTGTTCAGTTCTTCACTTCTCATCGTTTGGTCTGCTCGTTTTCTCTACACTTTTGGGCTGATTTTCGCTACTTTTTAGCGTTGGTTTTCGCTGAAATTTTGCTGCTTTTTTTGTTTCTTTTTGCTCAAATCCAACCCTTGTTTTGCTCTGTTTTGCACCCTTGTTTTATTGCTTTTTTCGGGGTGATTTTTCGGGTGATTTTTACTCATTTTGCCACCCGTTTTTGCTGAATTTGCGCCCCATTTTGCTGCAAAATTTGGCTCAATTTTCACCCTGAAAGCATCTATAATACGCACAACTCGCGGTTTTGTAACATCAAAGTTAAAAATGTTTTTCAAATGCCACTTCTCGCTGCTTTGGCGGAAATGCGCAATTATGCTGAAAATGATAAAATTAGTGTCTGTTTTTCTTGTTAAAAAAGATTAAAATTTCTACATTTGCGATGTTGTTTTGCCTGCTTTTTATTAAGGGTGACGCAAATAACACTATTTTAATTCTTCTAACTGATTGATGCACAACTGTTTGCGTGTGTATCAATGCCCCGAGGGTGTGTCCATATGTGGCGATTTCAGACCTCGGCGAGGCACTCGAAAATTTAACTAATCATTAAAATGATTATAGCCGTAGATTTTGATGGTACGATAGTGGAGCATAAATATCCATCTATCGGCAAGGAAATCCCGTTTGCGATTGCAACCTTGAAACAACTTCAGGACGATGGTCATCGACTGATTTTGTGGAGTTGCCGCGAGGGTCGACTGCTGCAGGAGGCAGTTGAGTTTTGTCACAAGCGCGGAGTTGACTTTTTTGCAGTCAATAGCAACTACCCCGACGAGGATGTCGACCAGAGCGCCATCCGCAGCCGCAAGCTCAAGGCCGATATGTTCATCGACGACCGCAATGTCGGCGGCCTGCCCGACTGGGGCGTCATCTACGAGATGATCTCCCGCGGCATCAGCTACGAAAAATTCCTCTCCGATAACTCCCTCACCCCCCTCCGCCCCCAGAAACCTTCCCTCTGGCAGCGGCTGTTCGGGTAAAAACTTGGAATTATGAGCCAATCTTTGAAAGATAAAACCGTAAATGGTGTTTTGTGGAGCAGTGTAGAACGCTTCTCCACTCAAGGAATTCAGTTCATCTTCAGCATCCTGATTGCAAGGTTGCTGGCTCCATCCGATTATGGAGTTGTGGCGATGTTGGGCATATTCTTGGGAGTCTCACAGGCATTCATTGATAGTGGATTTTCTTCTGCGATAATTCGAAAAAAGGATAGAACGGATGTCGATATGTCCACGGTCTATTATTTCAACATCGCAGTTGCAATATTTTTCTATCTGGCGTTGTGGTTTGCCTCACCGTATATCGCGGCATTTTATGATATTCCACTTCTTGAAACGATAACCAAAGTTGTTTCTTCGACTCTTGTAATATCTGCCTTTGCGGGAATTCACGGAGCGCAACTGTCAATAAATATCAACTTTAAGACCCGTGCTAAGATTTCCATTGCTTGCGTGTGTTCTACAGGCATTGTGGGCTTGTTGATGGCATACAAAGGATATGGAGTGTGGGCCTTGGTTGTGCAGTCGGTGGTTGGTTCTTTGCTTAATACGATTCTGTTGTGGTACTTTGTGCGCTGGAAACCGTTGTTGGTATTCTCAATGAAATCATTCAAAGATATGTTTTCATTTGGCTCAAGAATGTTAGCATCAGGCTTGCTTGACACACTCTACAACAATGTTTACACAATCGTAATTGGTAAGGTTTTTTCTCCAACGATTTTGGGACTCTACGGCAAAGCGAATAGTCTAGCATCGTTTCCATCTTCAAATCTGACGGGAGTTTTGCAGAGCGTGACATTTCCTGTTTTGTGTAAAATACAGGACCAGGACGAGAGGTTGAAGGCGGCGTATCGTCAGATGATTCGCATATCTGCATTTGTGATTTTCCCATTGATGGTTGGTTTGGCGGCCGTTGCTGAACCGTTCATAAGGATTGTCTTTACGGATAAGTGGGAGGGAGCGATTATCCTCTTGCAGATAGTTTGTTTTGCGATGATGTGGTATCCAATTCACGCTATTAATCTCAATATTTTGATTGTCAAGGGTCGCTCGGATTTCTTTTTGAGATTGGAGATTGTGAAGAAGATCCTTGGCGTGCTGATATTGTGTGCGACTCTTCCGTTTGGAATAGTGGTAATGTGCTATGGACGCATAGCAGGTTCTTTGACGGCATTGGTGGTTAATACATACTACACCAGAAAAACGATTGACTATGGAATTTTTTCGCAGATAAAAGATTTATCCCACATCATTCTCCACTCATTGGTAATGGGTGTTCTCGCTTGGGGAACAGTTCAGTTGATGCCTACTATGTGGTTGAAATTATTGGGTGGAGTTGTTGTTGGTGGAGCGTATTATTTGTTAGGAGCATATATGCTCCGTTTTTCAGAATTTGAAATATTGCTAAATATAGTTAAGTCGAAGTTATGGAAACGCCATTAGTAAGCATTAGTTGTTTGGTATATAACCACGAACCATTTCTGAGAGAGTGTTTTGAGGGTTTTATGATGCAGAAAACCAATTTCCCGTTTGAGGTATTGGTTCACGATGATGCATCAACCGACAAGTCTGCTGAAATAATTCGAGAATATACAGCGAAATACCCGGACATTTTCAAGCCGATATATCAGACTGAGAATCAATATTCAAAGGGCGTAAAAGTTTCCGCAACATTTAATTTCCCTCGCGCAAAAGGAAAGTATATTGCCTTATGTGAGGGCGATGACTATTGGACTGACCCATTGAAATTGCAAAAGCAGGTGGATTTCTTGGAAAATAATCCTGATCATGTGATGTGTTCGCATAGGTTTATGGTTTATAATCAAAATGACAAGACATTAAAAAAAGATTGGTTGCCATTTAGCGAAAAAGAAAATTTTCACTATGACCTTGAGTATTTTATTCAGCGCAAAGAATGGGTCACACAACCATTAACGATATTATTTCGGACGAGTGCGTTGGATGTAGAGCATTATTCTTTGTACGCAAAATCTAAGGATGTTACGCTTATGTATTCCTTGTTAAGGAAAGGAAAAGGAGTAATGTTAAAAGATATGATGGGTGTATATCGTATTCATAGTGGTGGCATATGGCAGGGGGCAACTAAGGCTAGTCAAATCAAAGCGGAAGGGGAGACTTCTCTTGGGATTTATGAAGTTGAAAAAGATAAGATTTCAGCAACACTATTAAAGAATTCAATTGAAGCATTTGGAGGATATCTTGGAGTATCATTTTTTAAAGCAAATATAATATTGTATATAAGAATACTTTGTGTGATGTATAAGGAGTTTGGTTTTGAGACTGGATTCAATTTTATGTGTAAAACTTGTAATTATTTTAGGCGTTAATTATGGTATTAATTTCAATTATTGTTCCTGTTTATAATACAGAAAAATATTTGGATCGTTGTATCCAAAGCATATTAGCGCAAACATACACTGATTTTGAGTTGCTGCTTGTTGATGATGGCTCAACAGATTCTTCGGGTGCGATTTGCGATAAGTATGCCGCAGAGGATTCTCGTGTGAAGGTATTTCACAAAGAAAATGGAGGTGTGAGTTCTGCTCGTAATTTTGGTCTAGATAAAGCTCGAGGAGAGTGGATTGGTTGGGTTGATTCGGATGATTACATTGCACCAAATATGTATAAACACTTATTAAATGCGGCTATCACGGAGAATGCAGATATTGCGTATTGTGATTATGCTGATATTGATGGTGATTTGATAAGTAAGATAGAATACCCTGAGTCAGATAATGGAAAAGTGGAATTTATTAGTAACTATTTTCGAATGCCAATATCGGCATTGTGGGTTACTTTGGTAAAGACCTCCCTGTACGTGAATAATATTATAAAGTTTCCAGAAGAGAATTATTATGGAGAAGATTTTTTAGTTACATCTAAATTGTATTTACTCTCTAAAAAAAATACTCATGTAAAAAAATTCTTGTATACACATTGCTATCGATCAGGAGAATCTTTGATGGCCGTATATTCGTATTCGCAATGCATGATGATGCTTGAAAATTTAAAGGAGTTTAATGCTTTTATTAAAAATGAGGATTTTTATTTGGAGATAAAACCAAATATAGCAACTAAAATTCTTGAAGCAAAAGCATTTCTACTGTATCACGAAAAGGAAGTAATGAATTGGTATAATATGGAAACTTGGACACATAAATATATACATAATTGTGATTCAATTCACTACGGAGCAAAACGCAAGTTGATTGAAATAGGTGTAGCGATGTGTTGTAATATCATTAACCGGTTGCTCGATATTCGTATTTGAGAATTTAACTAGATAAGACAATTATGCAAAAGCACGCCTACCTGATAATTGCTCACAATGAGTTCGAGATATTAGAACTTTTGATAAGTGCATTGGATGATGTGCGTAACGATATTTATGTGCATTTTGATGCAAAGGTAGAACGGTTGCCTAGTTTGAAAAGTGATAAATCGACTTTAGTCATTCTGGAAAATCGAAAGAGGGTTTACTGGGGTGATTATAGTCAGATAGAGACCGAGATGGAGTTGTTTGAATCGGCATTTAACAATCAAAAGCAATTAGGCGTTGAGTATTTGTACTATCATCTTATCTCGGGAGTTGATATACCATTGAAAAATCAGGATTACATTCATCGTTTCTTCAATGCAAATCAAGGAAAAGAGTTTATTGGGTTCTTTCAGGGAGATTTATCAGTTGAACTAAGAAAGAAGGCGCAGATATTTCATTTATTCCCACAAAAATTTACCAAACAGAGAATATATACATTTAGTAGTATAGTGCGTGCGCTTTTTGCTAAACTGCAATTAGTTGTAGGCGTGATTCGTAATGGGGATATTGATTTGACTCGAGGCACAAACTGGTCAAGTGTGACTAATGATTTTGTAGCCTTCCTTTTGTCGCAGAGACAGCAGATATATAAAAGATTTCATCATACCTTTTGTGCAGATGAAATTTACAAGCATACACTATGCTGGAATTCAGATTTCAGAGATAAGGTTTACGATTTAAAAACCGAGAGCTTGGGATGTATGCGCGAGATAAACTGGGTAATAACTGAAACCGATAGCTTTTTGCCATCATTTACGATGAATGACTACCGACGATTGAAAGAGTCGAAATGTTTATTCGCAAGAAAATTTGATGGCAAGAACATAAATATTGCGGAGAGAATAATTAAAGAACTTAAATAGAACAAAATGATATCAGTTATCGTTCCAGTTTATAACACGGAAAAATTTTTGGATGAATGTATTCAAAGCATATTAGCACAAACATTCACTGATTTTGAGTTGTTGCTTATTGATGATGGCTCAATGGATTCTTCGGGCGTTATTTGCGATAAGTATGCCGCAGATGATTCTCGTGTGAAGGTATTTCACAAAGAAAACGGAGGTGTTACGAGTGCCAGGCGATTAGGCGTAGAGCAATCCAAAGGTGATTTTGTTTTGTTTGTGGATAGTGATGACACTATAACGAATACAGCATTGCATAGTTTAACGATTGCAATAGATGATAATGTAGATATTATATTAACAAGAATAAAAACTGAAAAAATTGAAAGCTCAGATATATCTGCGATAGAATTTATTAAAAAAACTTTAGTCGGAGAAATAGCAAAAGGTGTTCCTGCAAGATTGTATAGACGAATTTTGTTTGAAAAAGATACTTTGTCGCTAACACGGGAAATATTTGTTGGTGAGGATGAAATAATGAATTTGATGGTAGGTAAGAATGCTCGTACCATAAGAATAATAAATGAGTCAATATACTATTATCGTCACAATTTAGAGTCTGTAACTAGTACAAGAAAATTTAGTCTCGAATATGAGGAGATGTTAATGGATGCCTTAAAACGCAGTTTAGGAAATGATTGGAGTGAATTTGCAAATGAGTTAGCGGTAAGGAATCTATTAACATTAGAGAATTTAATAATTTGTAAGATAAAAGTTCCCTACAATCGTCCTTGGGTTATTGATTTAAAAGAATGGTCAAAAGGACAGCGTCTATCTTTTAGATATTGGTGCACTTTGAATATAAGACATAATCTATTATGTAAATATATTTTGGCAATAGAAAAACGAATTAAGAGGTTGTTTAAATAAAATGAGAGAGTTTAAATTTTCAATTTTTACACCTTTGTACAATGGAGAAAAAACTATACATCGAGTTGTAGAGTCTTTGGGGAATTCTGTATATCGCAACTTTGAGTGGATTGTTGTAAATGATGGATCAACTGATGATAGTATCCAAGTTCTAAATGGGTTGATTAAGGGTAAAGATTGGGATATCACAATAATTGATTCAAAGGAAAATAGAGGCAAACATATTGCTTGGAATGAGGCTGCTAAAATTGCAAAAGGAGAGATATTTATCAATTTAGATTGTGATGATGCATTTGTCCCAGAATCGCTATCATTTTTAAATGAAAAATGGAATGAACATTTTGCAGATGATAAAATATCGGGAATAGATGTGTTGTGTGTGGATGCAGATACTGAAGTGGTCTGTGGTTCCGAATATCCGTATGATGGAATAGTCTCGAATTACGAAGATTTTTACAGCATTCATAAGGTAAGAGGTGACAAATGGAATACATTTAGAACGGAATATGTGAAAATGTACCCTTTCCCTACCGTTAAAGCAAATTATTATACAGAATGTTATTTGTTATATTTGTTAGCAGAGCAATTCTATACAGTGGGATATAATGAAAAACTGCGAAAATATTATTACGAAAAAGATTCTATTACACATACAAAAACGGAGAAGATCAATACTGTATATATGATTATGCACTATCAAAAGTGGCATATCCCAAGAGTTGCATTGCGTTTATTAAAAAAGAACCCAAGGGAATTATGTCGTTGCATAAAGGAATTGGTCTTGATGACATTAAAGTATAGCGTAATGAAAATGTTTAAAATCGCAGAAATTAAATATAACGAATAATAGACAAGGAGAAAAGAATAACAGCTGTTGGAAATGCCAACTGTAATAGAATAATTGACTTGTCATAAATATAAATTTTTATTATGCCCCAACTTGAAAAAGATATACGCACACAAAGCTTGGATTTATTGAGATTCCCGTTGGCCGTAATTGTTGTCATAGAGCATGTGTTCAATAAGGAATCGGTAATTGTGAGCAATGGAGTATATGATGTTGCAAATATTTCGATATACATTGATTTATTGCTGTTTATTGAGGCATTTTTAAGAAGTATTAGTGTGCCAACATTCTTTTTCATATCAGGATATGTATTTTTTTTAGGAGTTGGTAATTATAATTTTACTGTATTTAAAAGGAAATTAAAGAATAGAGTCTTTACATTGCTTATCCCATATGTAATATGGAACTTGTTAGAGATGGTTATTCCGGTTGCGAAGTCCATTCTTAATGGCATATCATCTTTTTCTACATATGGTACAGAAGTCAATTTTACCCTTAAAAATATTCTATCTTGTTTCTGGAAATATAATGGAGAATTATTTGTCCCAATATCTCCCACGGGAGAACGAATAATAGAGGCTTCGTTAATGCCATTAAATGCACCACTTTGGTTTTTGCGTGATTTGATGGTGATTGTGTTACTTACGCCGATAATATTTAAACTTATAAAGCATACAAAATATTGGCTGATAGTAGCATTGTTGATTATATACTTCAGTTTTAACTATTCGCTGCCTTATGGAAATGCGCTTTTGTTTTTCTCAATGGGAGCATATTTGAGTGTTCACAATAAAGATATGGTGGTGGTGTTTGGAAAATTCTTTACAAGTTCAATGGTAATTTATCCACTATTTTCGCTTTTGACATTGATCGCCACAAAATATGATAATGCTGCGCTTGCAGAAATATTTAAACAAATCAGCACTTTAGGTTTTCTGTTGTTTGTATACAACATATCTATATATGTTTTAAAGAATACGAATTTCAAACCGAGCAAGATTCTACCGGCGGCGAGTTTCTTTATATATGTTTCTCATATATTGATTTGTGCAAGAGTTACAAAAGTTATGTTTATGCTTATTCGACCAAATAGCGGAGTGGAGACAATTTTGGTATATATATTAAGTACAGCGTGTACAGTGTTGTCGTTACTAACTGTATATGTGGTTATGAAAAAGTTATCTCCAGGTTTGTTGCGAATATTGACTGGCAGAAAGTAGGCGCAAAGGATATGTTGGTAATGAATTCTTTTGAAAATATGACCTACACCGCAGTTATTCGTACATTGGGACGCGCAGGAGAGAAGTATCAGCAGACGCTGGATTCCTTGAAGGCGCAAACTTGTCCGCCATCGGAGATAATTGTATATATAGCAGAGGGTTATCCGTTGCCTCATGAGACTATAGGTATAGAGAAATATGTCTATGTCAAGAAGGGAATGGTAGCGCAGCGTGCGTTGCCATATGACGAGGTGACCACTGATTACATTCTCTTTTTGGATGACGATGTTTATCTGCCTCCGACAGCAGTTGAGCATTTGTTCAATGAGATGGCAGCGGAATCAGCGCAGGTTATTGCTCCGTGTACTTTCTTGAATCATAAAGTTGCGCTGTCGGCAAAATTACGAATGTCTTTGATAGGTAAAGAGGTTTGCCGATTTGGGAAGGATGACAGATGGGCGTTCAAAGTACTCCCTACTGCAGGTTTTTCATACAACAATAACCCGACCAGGGCGGTGTATGAGTCGCAGACAAATGCTGGAAATTGCTTTCTTTGTAGCAAAGAAGATTTCTTAAAGATAAATTATCCCGAAGAGCTGTGGTTGGATGAGACGCCTTACGCCTTGCCAGATGATCAGGTGATGTTTTACAAGATGCATAAGTGTGGGTTAAAAGTCCTGACCTCATTTGATAGCGGAATAGTGCACCTGGATGCGGGAAGTGCGACTGCAAATTCTGATGATCGTATAGCGCGATTGATTTATTCGGAGTATAGAAACAAACTTATATTTTGGTATAGGTTTATATATTGCTCGGAGGAGTCTGTATTGAAGCGTATTTGGGCGGTTGTTTGTTTGGCGTATGCCTTTGGAATACAGGCTTTGAAATATGCTTTGATGCGAGTTTTGGGTAATAAGAAGCAGAGTAACGCATTCTTTCAAGGTATTAAGGATGCGTTGGTATATTTGAATATAATTAAATAGGAGATGATTCCAAAAATAATACATTGTTGTTGGTTTGGAGGTTCGCAAATGCCTCAGTCTGTAAGGCGATATATAGCAAATTGGCAGAATAAATTGCCGGATTATCAGTTGATGGTTTGGACAGAGAAAGAGTTTGATATTGCACAGGCGCCTATTTATGTGCAGCAGGCGTACGAGTGTAAAAAGTTTGCGTTTGTTTCAGATTATGTTAGACTCTATGCTTTGCAGACATGTGGAGGTGTATATATGGATACCGATGTCGAGGTCGTTAAGTCATTGGATTCTTTCTTGTATCATAGTGCACTTATAGGTTTTGAGTGTGGGGATAGGTTGTCCACAGCGTTTATTGCATCTGCCCCAGGTGCATTGTGGATAAAAGAACTGATGGCTGAATACGAAAGTAGAACATTTGTTGCGAATGGACGAATGGATTTGACCACCAATGTTGAGTATGTGACACAATACTTTTTACAACGAGGGTTGCAAGTTGGCGGAGCAAAGCAGAGGGTTGGAGATGTGGAGATTTATCCATCAGAGTATTTTAGTCCGAAATCGTGGAATACAGGTGAATATAATATTACAAATAATACCGTCGTTGTTCACCACTTTTCGGGGACTTGGCATTCTCCATTGACTCGATTCTTGTCTGTGTTTTTCTCTAATAAGACAATCGCGAAGATAGCTTCAACTAAAGAACGAATCATAAGGTTGATAAAAAATGTACGCTCCTAAAATTAGTATTATAGTTCCCGTTTACAATGTCGCAGTGTATATTGAGCGATGTTGGGAGTCAATTAAGAATCAGACTTACAGAAATCTTGAAGTTCTGTTTGTTGATGATTGTGGCGCAGATGATAGCATATCGATATTGGAGCGTTTGATTGCGGAAAACGAAGATTTCAGTTGCACAATTCTCCATCACGAGCGTAATCGAGGCCTCTCAGCAGCGAGAAATACGGGATTGGCTGCAGCGACAGGTGATTACATCTATTTCTTGGATAGCGATGATGATATTGTGTCGGAGTGTATTGAATCTTTGGTTGCGCCATTGAAGGATGGGGAGAAGGATGTAGTTATCGGCGACTATCGGGTTGTTGGTGATGGCGGTTACTTGCCTTTGTCGCTTGATGAGGGGTTGCTTGGGTCAAACAAGGAGATTATAAGCGCCTATGCCGCAGGAAAGTGGTATGTGATGGCGTGGAATAAGTTGTGCCGCAGGCAATTCTTGATGGAGAACAGTCTCTATTTCAAGGAGGGCTTGATTCACGAGGATGTGTTGTGGAACTTTCAGGTGGCATGCAAGGCGCAGAGTATGTATGTAGTAAAAAAACCTCTATATAACTATTATGTGCGAGGTGCTTCGATTATGACAAGTATGTCAATTGAGAAGGACTTGCGTATTTATCTGGATGTGTTCGATGAGATTGTGGCATTTGTAAAGGCAGAGGGTCGTCAAAATGGTGCAGATGAGTATTGTGTGATAGAGGGTAAGAAATGCGGAATAATGTACTCTTTGATTCAGAAAGGAGAGTATGACCTCTACAAGATGGCGTATCCAAGATTTTGCCGTCAGGTGTATATCAAACCATTGGAGGCCTATCGTCGAGGTGTAATAAGTTTACCATATCTCGTTCGAGATTTTCACTATCATTTACCCGAAGCATTGGGTAAAGCGTATAAAAAATTATTCTATCTGCTCTTGTACAGACTTCGAGGTCACAAGGTAGATGGTGCTATTTGGGGTTAGAAAACGATGGCAAAGGTTTCGGTAATTGTCCCGATATATAATGTAGAGGCGGTCATCGCTCGCTCGGTGCAGTCGTTAATGGGGCAGACCCTCAAGGGTTTTGAGGTCATCTTTGTTGACGATTGTTGCAAGGATAACTCTTTGAAGGAGTTGAACCGAGCGTTGGAGTGTCATAAGAGAGAGGATGTTGAGGTGAAGATTATCTCTCACTCGCAGAATCAAGGTGCTGCTGCAGCTCGTAATACGGGTCTTGATAATGCTCAGGGTGAATATATATATTTCCTTGATGCGGATGACTATTGTGATGCGGATGCATTGCAGATGATGTATGATAGAGCGAAAGAGCAAGGTTGTGATATTGTTGGTTGCGAGTGGAACTTGACATTCGAGAATAACGCTCGCCATATGGTGCAGCCAGATGTGACAACTGGTGTCGAGGCGTTTGAAAAGATGTGCAATGGCGTGATGAGGTGGAATCTGTGGCTGTTTATGGTTCGTCGAGACCTTTTTGAGGCGCAGTCATTCCGATTTATCCCCAAGGCTAATATGGGAGAGGATATGATGGTGATGATGAAGATATTGTTGGCGGCAGGCAAGGTGTCGATCATCCATCGTCCTCTGTATTATTACATCCAGACAAACTCGAATGCAATGACAAAGAACTTCTCGGCATATAGCGGACAGGTGACGACTAATGTAGAGGAGTTAGAGCGATACTTGAAGACGTCAGGCAAGGAGCAGTTCCTGAAGAATTTGAATCAGTTGAAACTGACACTCAAACTTCCATTGTTGATTTCTGATAAGAAGAGCGATTTTCAAATGTGGCAGGAGTGGTTTCCTGAATCCAATGCCTTCATTGGACAAAATCCCGATCAGCCATTTCGCACGGTATTGATACAGCGTTGGGCGGCGGCAAAGCAATATTGGCTGCTGAGGTTGTATTATAGGCTAGTGATAAAATTCATTTACGGAATAATATATAGATAACGATGGCAAAGTATATCTCCATCATATTTACTGCGATAATAACAAGTTTTTACTTTTTCCCATTCGAGTTCACCTTTTTGCCTGGGTTCAACACCAAGATGATTATGGCGGGATTCGGTTTGGTGTTGCTCGGAGTGCAGTTGAGTAAGGCGCGTAACTCTGTGTTGAGTAAGGATATATTTGTCTTGTCGGTGTTTGCGGCATTGGTGTCGTTGATGGGCTTGATTTCGGTGACCTATAATGAAACTCCAGATTATACCTACGCATCCTACATTGTCTCAATGTGGGTGTGGTTGAGTGGAGCCTATGTGGCGGTGTCGCTTATGCGCAAAGTGCATGGATATGTGTCAGTGAAACTTATTTGTAACTATCTTATTGCTATATGCGTAGCACAGTGTACCATAGCTCTATTGATTGACTCTTATCCTTTGGTGAAGGGTTTTGTGGATAGTTTTTTGGGTAGTGGCGGTCATATGGGAAAGAATGAGAGCCGTCTTTATGGCATTGGTTGCGCACTAGATGTCGCAGGTTCTCGTTTTGCCGCAATTTTGGTGATGATTGCCTATATTACATCTTTGAAGGAAGATAAAGTGGCGATGAAATATATTTGGCTCTATCTGGTTGCGTTTATCTACATCTCCATTGCTGGAAATATGATATCACGAACAACTACGATGGGAGTTATCCTCGCTTTAGTTTATTGGCTGGCGAAGAGTGGAGTATTTCGTTTAAAACTATATACTGATTACTCATATGTATGGAAGAAATTTGCATTGGTCTTATTGATCACGCTTCCGTTGGTTATTTATCGTTATAATACTAGCCCCGTATTTCAAGATGATCTGCGTTTTGCATTTGAGGGTTTCTTCTCTTTGGCTGAGAAAGGTGAATGGGATGTACATTCTAACAATATGTTGATGAATATGTATGTTTTCCCAGATAAAACGAAGACCTGGATTATAGGTGATGGATATTTTGATGGCCCGAGTTTGATAGACCCATATTATGTAGGTCCTACAATGACTGGATTCTATAAATGGACAGATGTTGGTTATCTGCGATTTATATTCTATTTTGGTATTCTCGGCCTGATAGCCTTTATGTTGTATTTTATAAAAAATGCACAAGTTTGCTCTAGAAAATTTAGAACAGAATCGTTACTCTTTTGGTTATTGCTGTTGGCAAACTTTATTTTGTGGTTTAAGGTTGCGACTGATATCTTCTTGGTGTTTGCGTTGTTCTTGTGTGTTACTACTGAAGAAAATGATTATGACTTGTCTTGTTGTGATAATCTTAAAATAGAATAATGGTAGCATTTGCGTTAGTATTAATACTGCTTTACATATCCTCTTTGTTTGGTGGCAATGGAATCAAGCAGTTTGACAAGGCGAAGATAGAACCATTGAGAGGTGTGCTTGCGGTTATAATAATCCTACATCATATTTATTTGTCTGTAGGATATGAATTCTTATCTCAATTTAAAAGTTGGGGAGCGATTGTAGTTTCTATCTTCTTATTTGTGTCGGGTTATGGATTGTCTAAATCGTTAACTGAGAAGGGAACAAAATATTTAGACTCATTTCTTTTCAAACGGGTTTTTCTTGGAATATTATTGCCATTCATAGTAGTTGTTGTTTGTCAAATAATATTGAACGGAGAAGCTGCGACTCAAGATATAATCGGAGTTTTGAAAAACAATGGAGAACGATGGTTTATAGTTGCAATTTTATTTTTGTATACAAGTTTTTATGTTTTAACGAAGTATTGTAGTACAAAATATTTGGAATTATTTATAGGATGTGCAACGACTATTTTTGTGTTAATTGCAACAAATTTGGATCTCGGAAGGTGTTGGTACATTTCTATATGGGCATTTTTGTCAGGATTGATATATTCAAAGATTGAGAATAGTTTGATTGAGCGGTCTCAATCAAAATCATCGGTAAAATATCTAGCGGTCCCATTATTAATGTTATTAATAGGTATCAGTTATATCTTGGGTTCGAAATTTTCACAATTAACAATCATCTGTTATTCCATAGTATATGCGATTATTCCGGTGATGTTTAGTTTACTTTGCTCTTCTTTGCGAGTTGAAGTCTTGGGACATTCGCATTTGTTGATGTTTCTGAGTAAAATATCGTATGAGGTATATTTATGTCACGGGGTGGTAATTTTATATCTAATGCATATAGCGGGAATAGTTGAGAATAGAACTATTTTTACATCGTTGACTTTATTGCTTACTGTTGTGTTTGCGTGGATTGTGAAATTAATTACTTGTAAAGCAGTTCAATTAATTCGATAATAATGAAACTCATCTACTGCATACATTCGATATATAACCCTGGGGGGATGGAGCGTGTGCTGCTGAATAAGGTGACATATCTGAAGGAGCGCTATGGGTGGGATATTACCATTGTGACGACGAATCAGAGTGGGCGACCTCCCTTTTATCCGTTTCCCGAGGGCGTGAAAATCGTCGATTTGGGTGTGAACTACTCGGCGGGTGATGCAGAGGGTGCAGTGAAGAAGATATTCACATATTACCAAAAGCGTCGCCAGCACAAAAAGGCGTTGACTGAGTTTTTGAAGCGCGAGCAGGCGGATGTTGTTGTGTCACTCTTCCCTTCGGAGTCGTCGTTTATTCCTGATATCAAGGATGGTAGCAAGAAGGTCCTGGAGTTGCATTTCAATAAGTTTTTCCGTTTGCAGTACAACCGCGGTGGCGTGATAGGTTTGCTTGACCGTTTCCGTACCTGGCAGGATGAGCGTTTGGTGCGCCGATTTGATAAGTTTGTGGTCCTTACCGAGGAGGATAAGGGCTATTGGGGCGCATTGCCCAATATTCAGGTTATTCCCAATGCCGCGAAAGTTGTGGTTGGCAAGATGTCGGATGTGAAGTCGAAGCGAGTGATTGCCGTAGGCCGATTGGACTATCAGAAGGGATTTGACCGCTTGATCAAGGCGTGGGATATCGTGACAAAGGAGCCTCGTCTAAAGGATTGGCGACTGGATATCTTTGGTCAGGGTGAGTGGCAGCAGATGCTTAATGAGATGATTTTGCAGCGCGGTATTGCTGATGTGACTGCCGTGAATGCGCCAACAAACAATATCGGCAAGGAGTACTCGGAGAGTTCGCTGCTTGTGATGAGTTCTCACTATGAGGGTCTGCCGATGGTGATGATTGAGGCGATGGCGTATGGTCTGCCTGTGGTGACTTTTGATTATAAGTGTGGCCCGAAGGATATCATTACAACTGACCGCAATGGTGTGCTTGTCCCCGAGGGCGACATCGAAGCCCTCGCAGAGGCGATGAAGAGCGTGATGTTGGATGATGAGTACAGAGTGCGTCTGTCTGTCGAGGCGAAGAAGATAACCCAAAAATATGATGAGGAAAAGGTGATGCAGATGTGGTATGACCTTTTTCTGGCATTGAAGAACGAAAATGAAACGACTGCTACAAATTAACCCCGTAATCCGCAACTCTACCTCAACGGGTAGAATTATGCAGGAGATAGGTGACTTGGCGATGCGCAATGGCTGGGAGAGCTATATCGCATACAGCAAGGGTCGTGATGGCGTTAAAGAGTCGAAATCAAATATTTTGCCCGTAGGAAATAAGTTGAGTGTTGTGTGGCACGGAGTGATGACGCGTCTGCTGGACCGCCACGGTCTTGCGTCGGATGCGGCGACACGCGAGTTTGTCGAACAGATAAAGAGTCTGCAGCCAGATGTAATTCACATCCACAACATCCATGGTTATTTCCTTAACTACAAGATACTTTTCGACTACCTTTCAAAGAGCGGGATTCCCGTTATCTGGACCGTGCACGATTGCTGGCTCTATACGGGACATTGCTATTACTACTCCTCGGCGGGTTGCGATAAGTGGCGTAGCGGTTGTGGCGATTGCCCGCAGCAGCGCAGGTTCCCATCTAGTTGGTTTGTGGACCGCTCGGCGAGGAACTATCAGGAGAAGTTGCAGGCGTTTACATCTGTGCCGAATCACTTGATGAAGATTGTGCCCGTGTCGAACTGGATTCAGAATGAGATGCGAAACTCATTCCTGGGTGAGCGTAACTCCCAGGTCATTCACAACGGTATTGATTTGAATCTGTTCCGCCCGATTGATGGCACGGAGATAAAGGAGAACTATGGCATACCTGCGGGTAAGCATATCATTCTCGGCGTGGCGAGTATCTGGAGCAAGGAGAAGGGCTGGGATGACTTTATGCAGATGAGCAGGATGATTGGCGAAGGTGAGGTGATTGTGCTTGTCGGCATTGACGAGAAGCAGAAGCAGACGCTTCCCGCCAACATCGTAGGCATTGCCCGCACCGAGAGTGTTGAGCAGTTGGCGCAGTTGTATTCGGTGGCGGATGTATTTGTGAACCCCACTTGGCAGGACAACTATCCTACGGTAAACCTCGAGGCGATAGCCTGTGGTACGCCTGTGGTGACTTACCGCACGGGGGGTAGTGTTGAGGCTATCACGCCTCAGACGGGAGTGATTGTCGAGCAGGGTGATGTAAAAGGTCTGTTGGAAGCAGTGAGAGGCATTGAGCGACAGGGAAAAGAGTATTATCGTGCAGGTTGCAGAGCCTTTGCTGAGGAGCACTTCGACAAGAACAAGTGCTATGCAGAGTATCTGGATTTGTACGAGCAAATGATATCAAACAAAGAGTAAATGAGGATTCTTCAGTTGGGAAAATTCTATCCCATCGGTGGTGGGGTAGAGAAGGTGATGTACGATTTGACATTGGGATTGTCGGAGCGAGGCATCAAGTGCGATATGATGTGTGCGGCGGTTGAGGGACGCAGTTACACCAAGAAACTCAACAACAATGCCCGATTGATTTGTTGCGGTGCGCTGGCGAAGTATGCCGCGACGATGATATCGCCAAATATGATTCAGAAGTTATACAAGAACAACCATAAGTACGATATTATCCACATCCATCATCCCGACCCTATGGCGTGTATGGCGCTCTATATGTCGGGTTATGAGGGTAAGGTTGTGTTGCACTGGCACAGCGACATCATCAAGCAGAAGCACCTGATAAAGTTGTTCAAGCCATTCCAGAACTGGTTGCTGGAGCGTGCCGACATCGTTGTGGGCACTACGCCGGTCTATATCAAGGAGTCGAACTTCCTGTCGAAGGTGCAGCATAAGGTGACCTATCTGCCTATCGGTGTCTACCCTTGCGATGGTATGGTGGGCAAGCCAAACCGCTTCCGTGAGGAGTACAAGGGCAAGAAGATTATCTTCTCGCTGGGTCGTCTGGTGGAGTACAAGGGATTTGAGTATCTCATCAAGTCGGCGGCGCATTTGCCCGAGGATTATATCGTGCTCATTGGCGGTACGGGCCCGCTGAGGGAGAAGTTGCAGGCGCAGATTGATGCAGCGCAGCTGGGCGAGAAGGTCAAGTTGCTTGGCTTCATCGAGGATGCTGACCTTGAGTCTTATTACGCCGCTTGCGATATCTTCTGTCTGAGTTCGGTGTCAAAGACCGAGGCATTTGGTATCGTGCAGATTGAGGCTATGTCGTGCGGCAAGCCAGTGGTGGCGACAACCATCGAGGGCTCGGGTACGCACTGGGTGAATGCTCACGGCGAGTCGGGATTGAATGTTCCACCTTGCGATGACAAGGCGCTGGCTGATGCCTTTGTGGCGATTGCGGGCGACCAGGAGCGTTACGCGCAGTTCTGCGAGGGAGCGCGCAAGCGTTATGAGCAGGTCTTCACCTATGAGAAGATGATTGACAATTGCATTGAAATATATAACAAAGTGAAAGAGTAAATATGGAAAAAGGGATTAAGGTAACGGAAGAAAGAGTTGCTTGTGCAGGCAGTGGGAATGCCGCGGACAAGCAGATTAAGTATTCGTGGTTGGCGGCGTTTATCAAACGCTCGTTTGACCTCTTCGCAGCCATTGTCGGACTGCTGGTGTTCTCACCCGTATGTCTGATTATATGGATTGCAATCAAACTTGAGGATGGAGGCAACCCAATCTTTAGTCAGGAGCGTATCGGAATGAAGGGCAAGCCATTCACCCTCTACAAGTTCCGCTCGATGATTATTGATGCCGAGAGCGGTGGTCGTCCTCAGCTCTACAACGGCAGCGATGATGACCGCTTGACAAAGGTGGGTCGTTTCATCCGCGACCATCATGTCGATGAGTTGCCGCAGTTGTGGAATGTGTTGAAGGGAGATATGTCGTTTGTGGGTTATCGCCCCGAGCGCCAGTTCTTCATCGACCAGATTATGGAGTACAACCCCGACTACAAGTTGCTTTACAATATGCGCCCAGGCTTGTTCTCTATGGCGACATTGTACAACGGCTACACCGACACGATGGAGAAGATGCTGGAGCGTCTGCGTATGGATTTGGACTATCTCTACAACCGTTCATTGTGGCTCGATATTAAAATCATCTTCTTGACCGCTGTGTCAATCCTCACAGGCAAGAAGTTCTAACGAAAAGAGAATGAAACTAAGGTCACAACTTAAACTTCGCAAGATGGGCAGCGTCTATATGCTTGTGGATGCGCTTGCCAGCGAGGTGAATCTCACGAATGTCTACACGCTCAACGAGACCGCTGCGCAGATTTGGCAACACATTGGCGATGGCGAACTGGATGTGGAGCAGATGGCGAACTATCTCTGCGAGGAGTATGAGGTGGAGTATGCTCAGACCATTGAGGATGTGAAGGCGCTGGTTGAGGAGTGGATCAAGCTCGGTCTTGTGACAGAATAGGTGGGGGATGAAGATCTTGAAGGATAGAGTTTTTTCGGCGTTGCTGGCGTTGTTGCGTGCTGGTTTGTGGGAGCGCGAGGTGGATGAAATGTCCCTCTTCCCACTCGATGAGCAGCAGTGGCGTGAACTCTACAGGATTTCCCATTCGCAGACCGTGACAGGCATAGTCTATCGCGGAATATCCTATCTGCCCGAGCACCTGATGCCGCCAACGATGCACGGTCTGAAATGGGTGGCGCAGGTGGATGCCATCGAGCGGCGCAGCGAGCAGATGAACAAGGCGCTGGCAGCTCTATGCAAGGTCTTTAGTGAGGCGGGTCTGCATCCCGTGCTGCAGAAGGGACAAGGCGTGGCACAGATGTATGCCGTGCCATCACTCAGAGAGTCGGGCGACATCGATTTGTGGTTTTCGGCGGATGAGTGGGCTGCGGCAGCAGAGGTCGCAAAGAGGATAAGCGGCTCATTTACAATGATGCCCGATGGCGCAGGCATCTATAAGTGGCAGGGCTTCGATGTGGAGCACCACTCTCGTTTGACGGATTTGCATAACCCATTTGTGCAGGGTTATGTGGATGAGTTGGTGTGGAGTTATGGGTATGAAACGATGTTGCTCGGTGCGGAAGAAGATTTGAAGATTGCAATTCCATCGCCCGTACTTAATCTGTTGATGCTAAACACTCATATTCTAAAGCACGCGCTTGGTTGGGGTGTCGGATTGCGTCAGTTGTGCGATATGGCACGAGCGAGTTACTGCCTGAGCGATAGGGTCGATAAGACCGAGATGCAGAAGGTTTGCCAAAAACTTGGTTTAGGTAGATGGAATCAGTTGCTGCACGCATTTTTAGTCAAGCATCTTGGTTTGCCTCAGGTGAGTTTGCCTTATATGGATATTGCAAAAGATGCTCATCCTTTGCTTGAAATAGTTTGCCAAGCAGGTAACTTTGGATGCCAGCACGACGATAGAACAGCAGCCGAAAACTCTGCGTGGAGAAGAAAACTGAACACAGCTATAACCTTTTGCAAAAAACTCCCATTTGTCTATCGATATGCTCCAAAGGAGGCCTTTTGGATATTCGTGGATTTGTTGAGAGGTCAGGTGCGATAAATATAGAGGGATATTGTTACATAAATGGAGTCCGAGAGTTGGAATTTATCAGTTTAGATGGTAACTTTGGGACTTCTTAATCGTAAGGGAAACGAGTATAAATAGCAAGAATGAAGAAATACTACTACAATATAGCAAATCTCACAATGATGCTCTCTGTGCCCGAGGGTGTGGCGGTTGATGCATTGCTGCCTACTATGCGCGATTTCCGCGTTGAGGAAGCGGGCGAGCAGACACCTATCCTTGAGGCGGAGTGTGTGGCAGAGGAGCTTATCCCCAGCCTGGAGTCTGGAGAGGTGCTTGAGCAGGTAGTAAATGATATGGGTTGCGTGACCATCATCCGAGTGGAGGGTGGTTATGTAATCACAACAACATTCGATAATCATCAGCATACTCACTATATGTTCCTGACCGACCGCTTCAGCAAGGCGCTTTTGTCGTTGGATTGGCAGGACAAGATGTGCGCGGCATCGCTTTCATCGTTGCTCCGCATCGCATTTGGTCAGGCGATAGTGTGGCACGATGGCGTTTCGATTCACTCTTCAACCGTTACACTCGGCGACAAGGCTTATATGTTCCTCGGCAAGAGCGGCACGGGCAAGAGTACCCATTCGCGTATGTGGCTGGAGGCTTTTGGGGAGTCGGAGTTGCTCAACGACGATAATCCGATGATAAGAATTGAGGGCGGTGAGGTGAAGGTTTACGGCTCTCCCTGGAGCGGCAAGACCCATTGCTACAAGAATCGTTCAGCCCAGGTGCAGGGCGTGGTGCGTCTGCGTCAGGCGCCAGAGAATCGTTTTACACGCCGCCGAGGATGTGAGGCATTTGTGGAGATGTTGCCAAGTTGTGCTGTGCTAAGATTCGATGATGAGTTGTACAACAAAATGTGTGATACGCTGGCAGCGGTAGCGCAGTCGGTAAAGGTGGGCGTGATGGATTGTCTGCCAAACACCGATGCGGCGCAAGTTTGCCGTGAAGCGATTGAGAAATAATAAGAAATAAATAAGTTAATAAAAATATCAATTATGAGAACGAAGTTTTATCTATTTTTCCTTGCATTGGCATTGCTCTCGTCTTGTGCCTCGCATAAGAAGATTCCTTATCTGGCAGACTGGGCAGATGATGAGATTTTGAATGTGAGTGTCAACCACGAGGCGATTGTTCATTGCGATGACCGATTGGGTATTGTGGTGAGCTGCAAGAATCCCGAGTTGGCGTTGCCTTTCAACAATCAGAACGGCATCGTGAATATCTCAACCGATGGTGGTGATATCAGCGCGCAGCGTGATGGCGCGGCAAAGGACCTCGGCTACCGAGTTGACAACGAGGGTTATATCGTATTCCCAATGCTTGGCAAACTCAAGGTTGAGGGCTTGCGTGTTGGCGATGTGAAGGAGTTAATCCAGAACAAGATTGTTGAGGGTAATTATATCAGCGACCCACATGTGTCGGTTGAGTTCCTTAACTTTAAGTATGTGATGCTTGGTGCAGTTGGTAGCGGTGTCTATACCGTTGATGGCGACAGAGTAACTATTCTGGAGGCTATTGCAAATGCTGGTGATTTGGCTTCGAATGCTCGCCTTGATCGCGTGATTGTAATTCGTGAGATTGATGGCAAGCGTCAAAAGTTTATTCACAATATACAGAGCAAAGAGATTTTCGACTCTCCTTGCTATTATTTGCAGCAGAACGATATCGTTTATGTCGAGCCAAAGTTCAAGCAGAGATCTGCAGAGGATAAGATTATCCAGTACATCTCTCTTATTACATCATTGGCAAGTACAGCTTCTGTAATTTTGTGGTACACCACACGATAAAGAATAAGAAAAATAATTATATACTATGAAACCCACAAATAATAAGAAATCAGATGAGTTGAACCTCATAGACCTTGCTTTGTATCTTTTGTCAAAGTGGCCCTGGTTCGTGCTCTCTATCCTGCTCTGCGTAGGCGTGGCGTGGTATAAGTATGCCAGCGCTCCATTTGTCTACTTCAGAACGGCAACGATTATCATCAAGGACCCCGAGAGTTCAAACCGCTACTCGGCAAGTTTCGACCGCTATGATAATCTTATCAATAAGGTGAATGTAACAAACGAGATCTATCGTTTCCAGTCAAAGAACCTTTTCCGTGCTGTTATCAATCGCTTGAATGCGAATATCAGCTACAAGATTAAGTCTAACCTGCGTTATGAGGAGTGCTATACAACCTCTCCTGTAACCCTCGTTGTTCCCGAGGAGAGCAAGAATCGCTCAATCAATTTTGTTGCGACATTGAAGCCAGAGGGCGGTATCGAGTTGAGCAGTTTCTCAGGTGCTGCGGAGACTGAAATCTTTGTCGGTAAGTTGAATGAGCCAATCCCTACGCCTGCGGGCGAGTTGCGCTTTACGCCAACAAACTTCCTGAACGAGTCGTGGATTGATAGACCAATCTATGTGTCACAGGTGCCTGTGGATGCGATGGCGGGTTACTATCTGTCTAACTTTGCTATTCGTCAGGTAGAGCAGGAGGCTCCTATCCTGAAACTCTCGTTGAAGGATAACTCGCCAATCAAGGCAGAGGATATCCTTAATACGATTATTGCAATCTACAACGAGCAGTCAATCAAGGATAAGAACCAGATTGCAATCAACACAGCAAACTTTATCAACGAGCGACTGATTATTATCGAGCAGGATTTGGGCAGCGTTGAGAAGGATTTGGAGGCGTTTAAGATCTCTAACCAGATGATTAACGGCGTTGCTCCTACCGCGGGTCGTTATGAGAGCGAGACAATCAAGTATAGTCAGGATGTAGCAGAGTTGCATGCGCAGTTGGAACTTGCGAAGTATATCCACGCCTACTTGACAGACCCAACCAAGGATGTAGAGCTTATCCCTGCCAATACAGGTTTGAGTAGCGCAAATACTGAGGAACTTATCAATCAGTACAATATGCTGAAGTTGCGCCGCGACAAACTTGCCGAGGATGGTAATACAAACAACCCAGTTGTTTTGGAGTTGAACAAGAATCTGCACGCTTTGAAGCAGACAATTGTAAGAACAATCGGCAACCTTATTGCTAATATAGAGGCGCAGACTGAGGATTTGCAAAGCCGCGAGCGCAGAGCGAAGGCTCGTTTCCAGCAGATCCCAAGTCAGGAGCGTGGTATGCTCTCTATCGAGCGTCAACAGAAACTCAAGGAGGCGCTCTATACTTTCCTTCTAAACAAGCGTGAGGAGAACGCCTTGACGCAGTCGATGGTGGATACCAATGCGCAGATTATCGAAGATACATCGGGTAGCAATGTGCCTATCTCGCCAATGCGTAATCGCATTATTCTTCTCGGTATTTTGGTTGGTCTTGCGATTCCAGCGGTGTGGTTCCTTTTGCTTATGTTCCTTGATACGCGAGTTCACTCTCGCCGTGAGATCAAGAATGCAGTTAGCGTTCCTATTATCGGTGATATTCCTCAGGATAAGGGCTTTGCAAAGAGTGTTGCTGATGGCAATGTTGCGCCAGAGTTGAGCGAGATTCTTGTTGAGTCATTCCGCATCCTTCGTACGAATATGAACTTTATGCTCAAGGGTGAAAAGGAACTTAAGGTTTTGACACTCACATCTTTCAACGAGAGTGCAGGTAAGACCTTTGTTACAACTAACCTTGCACGCAGTTTGGCGAATGCACAGAAGAAGGTGCTTTTGATTGATGCGGATATCCGTAAGGGTACATTGAGCCAGTCATTGGGTCGTCGTCAGATTGGTTTGACCAACTATCTCGCTGACCCAACATTGACAGCAACTGATATTTTGCATACTGACTTTATGCCAAATGTAGACCTCGTTCCTGCAGGTATGGTTGCTCCAAACCCATCGGAGTTGTTGCTCAGCGAGCGTTTGGATGAGCTTGTAGCGCAGATGCGAGAGGTTTACGACTTTATCATTATTGATAATGTGCCATTTGGAATTATTGCCGATGGCGATATTTCAAACCGTGTAGCCGATATCACATTGTTTGTGGTGCGCGCTGGTCGTCTTGACCGTCGTCAGTTGCCAGAACTTGAGGAACTCTATCAGGAGAAGAAACTTCGTAATATGGCACTTATCTTTAACGGCAGCGATATCCACCGCCGTGGTTATGGATATGGTTACGGCTATGGCTATGGAGGCTATGGTTATGGCGGTTATGGTTACGGCTACGGCTATGGTACGCAGAAGAAGGGTTTATTCTCAAGATTTAGAAATAATAGAGCATAAACGGAAAGGGCGCCTTTCCATAAGGCGCTCCTTTTAGTTACAAATCTTCTTGGTTGTTGCGAATGGCTGATTTGCAGGATGTTTACAGCACAGTTAGAGTGTAAATAAATTGTTAAAAAAGTTTAGAAAAAAGCACCAACCAAAGAATATTATTTGTAACTTTGTGCGTAAATTGATTTTTTGAGGGATTATATTTAACAAAAATAAATAAAAGAGTAGATTAAGATGAAGAAGTTATTTATGATTTTTGTTCTTGCATTGAGCGCAAACGCACTCTTTGCACAGACAACCGAGACGGTGATTGTCGACGAGAATAAGCATCGTTTCATTACAAACGGTTTTTGGGATAACTGGTTTATTCAGGCAGGTGCTGGTGCACAGGCATATTTCGGTGACCATAACAAGGAGTTGGTGTTTATGGATCGTTTGACTCCTGCATATGAGATCGCAGTAGGTAAGTGGTTTACTCCATCTATCGGTACTCGTTTGATGGTACATGGTCTCTCTTATAAGGGCGCTACTCAGAACGGAGCTCACTCAACAGGTGAGGCTGTACCAGAGAAGGGCGGTCACGGTTACTGGCTTACATACCAGCAGTATCCTTTCGTTAATGCTCATGTTGACTTTATGTTCAACCTTTCGAACATTATCGGTGGTTACCGTGAGGATCGTTTCTGGGATATTCAGCCATATGTTGGTGTAGGTTGGATCTGCACTTGGGATGAGCCAAAGAACCAGAGCGTAACTTATGCAGCAGGTATTATGAACTCTTTCCGTTTGGGCGAGAGATTCGATATCTACCTTGATGTTCGTGGCGGTATGTTGGCTGACACATTCGAGGGCGAGGTAGGTGGTCGTAACCACGAGGGTAACCTCAGCGCAACACTCGGTTTGTCTTACAACTTCAACAAGCGTGGTTGGGATCGCAACACAACAATCGTTCGCGAGACAACTAACCAGACAGCACTCGACAACTTGCGTCGTGAGGTAGCAGCTTTGGAGAAGGAGAATGCTGACCTCAAGAACCGCAAGCCAGAGGTACGCAAGGAGCAGGTTAAGGTTGTTGCTCCAGTATTCGTAACATTCGAGATTAACAAGAGCGAGCTTGTTGACGAGGCACGCGTGAACCTCAGCCTCTTGGCTAAGGCTATCAAGGACCTCAACAACGATGTAGTTTACACAATCTCTGGTTATGCTGACGCTGCAACTGGTAACGACCAGATTAACAACCGCCTCTCTAAGGAGCGTGCACAGGCTGTTTACAACTGCCTCGTGAACGAGTACGGTGTTAATGCAGACCAGCTCACAGTTGAGTTCCACGGTGGCGTGAACAATATGTTCTACGATGATCCACGCCTCAGCCGCGCAACTATCATCAGCGTGAAGTAATTTGCTAAAGCGGGCTTGCAACTTCCGCAGGGAAGTTGATATAAGCCAAAACGATATGCACCATCCCAAGTGGGTGGTGCATTTTTTTTGTCTATTCTCAAAAAATACCTACCTTTGTAAAAACTAAACCTATGTCAATCGGCGAATATATCCATTGGTTGTGGCAAGCCATCAAGGGCCTGCGTGGCAAGATAGTGCTTCGCGGCGTGCTTGGCGTGTGTCATATCTTCATCTCGCTCTTCTTCATCTGGCAGAGCAAGCAGATGGTGGATATCGCTACGGGCAATAGCGAGGGCTCATTCTGGTTGGGCGCGGCGTTGCTGGTTGTGAGCATCTTGTCGCAGATTCTGCTTTCGACCATTGGTGCACGCATCGAGGTGAATGCCGAGGTGTCATTAAGAAACAAACTCCGCTACAAACTCTTCCATCATATTATGACCAGCCGCTGGGCGGGTCGTGAGGGTATGCATACGGGTGAGTTGATGAATCGTCTGGATGAGGATGTCTTTATGGTGTCTGATACGATGTGTCGCATTCTTCCATCGGTGCTGGTTACGGGCGTGCAGTTCGTGGCGGCGATGATATTCCTCCTCACGCTCGATTGGCGATTGGCAATTGCTGTGGTGGTGATTATGCCCTTTGCGCTGTTGTTCAGCCGCATCTATATGAAGCGAATCCGCCGCTATACGAAGGATATCCGTGAGATGGATAGCCGCCTCACCTCCTATATGCAGGAGTATATGCAGAACAGAACGCTGGTCTCGACGATGGAGTACACCCTCACCGCATCGGATGATTTGGCTTCGATGCAGTCCAATCTGCGAAACCTTGTTCTTCGCAGGATTGACTTCTCGCTCTTCTCGCGCAAGGTCGTGCAGATGGGTTTCGCCTTTGGCTATCTGGTGGCGTTTATGTGGGGTGTTGTTGGTCTTAAGAGTGGTGCAATCACATTCGGTATGATGACTGCCTTCCTGCAACTCGTTGCGCAGGTGCAGCGCCCTGTGGTGGATATGAGCCGCCAGCTACCTTCGTTTATTCATATGTCTACTTCGCTTGACAGACTCTCCGACATCGTTAATATGCCTCGCGAGCAGTTGGGTGAGGGCATTCATCTTGAGGGTAATGTGGGTATCCGTTTCAGTGATGTCCACTTCTCCTACGATGCCAACGATGAGGTAATCAGGGGTTTGAATAAGGACATCAAACCATCTACGATGACCGCTATCGTAGGTCCTACGGGCGTGGGAAAGAGTACGATGATGCGACTTATTCTGGCGCTTATTGAGCCTACGAAGGGTAGCGTTGAGTTCTATAATGACGAGCGCAGTGTTGCGGCTTCAGCCCTTACACGATGCAATATAGCCTATGTTCCGCAGGGGAATTCTCTTTTGAGCGGTACTATCCGCAGTAATCTCCTGCTGGCAAATCCCAATGCTACGGAGGAGCAGATGAGTCAGGCGTTGTATGTTGCAGTTGCTGATTTTGTCTTCGAATTGCCCGATGGACTGGATACTCAATGTGGTGAGATGGGCGATGGCTTCAGCGAGGGTCAGGCGCAGAGAATCGCTATTGCGCGCGGTCTGTTGCGTTCGGGAAATCTCTTGTTGCTTGATGAACCATCGGCGGCGCTGGATAATGCTACCGAGTCGCTTCTGATGCAGCGAATGGCGGAGTGTGTGAAGGATAAGACTGTGGTTATAGTCACTCACAGCCTCGCCTTGTCGGCTATGTGTGAGGATGTTATCTCGCTGGAGGCTTAATCCTTGATGACCTCTACAAGGTCGGGACTTACCTGTGCGGCAACGGCTATGATGCTGTCAATCATCACCACAATTCTTCGGTTTCGCTTGCCCGCAATCTTTACAAACCAACCCTCGTAACCATCAAACTCACCACCGTGAATCCTGATGCGCGTGCCCGCCTGCAGGTCCACTTCGCTGGGGTTGAGGTAGATCAGGTCCTCATCATTTTTCAATGTAAAGTCTATAAAACTGCGCATCTGCTCCTCGGGCACAATGATAGGCTCGTTCTTCTTGTTCACTGGTCGCGTGATGTACTGCAGATATGTCACCTGTCGCTTGATGTCGGTAATCTCCTCCTTTGTGGCGCGCAGAAATATCAAATCCTTCACCAGCGGCACCTGCTTGCGAATCTTCACACCCTTGCGTTGCGACACAACCTGGCGCATAGGTATATAATTATCAATCGATAACCTGTCGGCAATGAATTTTGCCCCCAGATTTCGACCATAGGTAGCCCTCATAGCATACCAAACCTTATCTTCGCTCTGCTCCAAGTTATAAACTTTAATCTGTTAAAATCTGCCCTGCATAACCCTATAAGCCATATTTTGCGCCGAAAAACACTCTTTGGCGGCAGGGTTAGTTTCGTAAAGGTAATGAATTTTATCCAAATTGTAGCAAACTCGCCAAACAAAAAATCGGGACTACCCGAAAAGATAGCCCCGTTGCGCCTTGCGCAGGCGCTAAAGAGTGGTAAAAGAGGAGTTATTTTATTGCGTTGTGGTGCTGACCCTCGAGGATATCATCATAGCGGGCATCAATGGTGCGCCAGTTGATGATGTTCCACAGTGCATTGACGCCATCTTTGCGAGCGTTACGATGGTCGATGTAGTAGGCGTGTTCCCACACATCTATCGCAAGCAGTGGATAGAGCCCATCTGTCAGCGGATTGCCCGCATTGGACTTGCTTACAATCTTCAGTTTGCCGTGAGAGTCACTCACCAGCCACACCCATCCCGAACCAAATAACGAGAGCGCCTCGGCGGTCATCTTCTCGCGCAGTTTGTCGTAATCGCCATAGGTCTCGTCTATCGCCTTGGCAAGTCTGCCCTCGGGTCTGGACTGTGGCCTAGGTGAGAATTGCTCGAAGTAGAAGTTGTGGTTCCACACCTGTGCTGCATTGTTAAACAGAGCGCCATCCGATGAGAGTACAATCTGCTCCAGCGTGGCGTCGGCAAGAGGCGTGTCTGCAATCAGTTCGAGGGTCTTGTTCACATAGGCTTTAAGGTGCTTGTCGTGGTGGTAGATGAGCGTCTGCTCCGAAATGTAGGGCTCCAGATCCTTGTAGCCGTAGGGTAGTGGCCTTAGCTCAATCTTGCTCATAGTGGTTGCCATAATCAAAAAGAGTTTAATGGTTGTAAAAATCATATTCTTATGCGTTTTCCCCGCTTCAGTGCAAATGTGGTGCCCTTTTTGGAGTGTTGATGAGAAATTGCGAGTCGTTGAAAAAGATTTGGAAATTAAAAGATTATTATTATCTTTGCAATAATTACTATGGACATCGTATGCCAAAACTTTATATCATAGCAGGATGTAACGGTGCTGGTAAGACCACGGCTTCGTATGCCGTGTTGCCAGAGATGCTGGAGTGTCACGACTTTGTGAATGCCGACGAGATTGCAAAGGGATTGTCGCCATTCAACCCATCGCGCGTCTCTATCGAGGCTGGTCGCCTGATGCGTCAGCGTATGGATGCCCTGATGGCCGATGGCGCGGATTTTGCTTTTGAGACCACGCTGGCTACCCGATACTACACCCGTTTTATCGAGATGGCGCAGGAGAGAGGCTACTTCGTTTCGTTGCTCTTCTTCTATCTGCCCACACCCGATCAGGCGGTTGAGCGTGTAGCGCGCCGAGTAATCGAGGGAGGTCACAATGTGCCACCCGAGGTTGTGCGCCGCCGCTATTATAGAGGTTTGAAATATCTTACAACACTATATACACCCATCTGCGATTATTGGGTCATCTACAACAATAGTTCAGTGGAGGGCGTAAAAAAGGTGGCATACGGATCTCGCGACGAAATACGAGAGGTAGTTGATTCGTTAACTTATCGTACAATTTGCAAAATGTAGAAGCGTATGAGTGAATTGGAACTTGAGCAGTTGCAGGAGAAGATAGATGCAGGTATCCTTTTGGCGCAGCAGCGTCTGAAGGAGAAGGTGTTAAGAGAGGATGGCGAATTGGTAGTGATGCGTGACGGCAAGGTTACGCACATCACAGCCGAAGACCTGAAGGAGTAGACTCCTCGGGGTGAGTGGATGAGAAGGTAGACACGAAATAAAATTTTGAGCAGTAGGAATGTCCCCACATTCTGCAATGGTTTTGACTCTTTATTTGCGGACCATTGCAAGTGCCTTCTGCGGCTACAAAAAAAGAATTAAAGGTTGCTAACCATTTGGTCGGCAACCTTTTTTAGTGTTGTGCTCGTTGGGATAGGAGTACAACAAAGCCCCGCCTAAAATATTTAGGCAGGGCTTATTTGGTTTAAATGCTCTTACTCGAAAATCTCCTCGACAGGGCGGCCGCGCCATACGGCGGGCGTCTCGGCGCCGAAAATTCGGGCGATGGTAGGTGCGGTGTCATAGCGCACTACTGGGGCTTCAATCTGATGACCCTTCTTGATGCCCTTGCCGCAGAATACCAGCACAGCCTCCATCTCATCCATCGTGATGCTGCCGTGACCGCGGTTGATGCCGCCGTGGTCGGATGCTACGATGAAGATGGTCTCGTCATAGATGCCAGCCTCCTTGGTTGCCTCGATAATCTCTGCGATATGTGCATCCACAACAGGCAGACGCTTCATATACTCCTCCGAGCCCCAGCCATAGCCGTGACCCTCAACATCGGGCGAGTCGAAGATGCAGATTGAAAACTTTGGCTTGTTCAACTTCAAATAGGAGATGTAGCCGCTCACGATATCCTCGCTTCCGCCATCTCTCATTGGGATATGCTGATGGTGGTTTACGGCCTTGTTGTCAATCAAATCGCCCTGAACATCCCACTCATAGAATGCTGCGAGGTTGCTCTCGGCGCTTTGGCGGCGCAGGATGGTGAAGATGGTTGGGAAGATGCCGTTCTCGCCCAGCTCCATAGATGGGAAGTCGGGTTTGCGGCTGCCCCAGGTGTTGTAGCCGTGCATCTCGGGACCCACGCCCATATACATCGACGCCCAGTTGCAGGCGCTTGACGATGGGAGGATGCTTCGCGCCTTGAGTGTCCACGCGCCCTCTGCCATCAACTGCTTCAGGGTAGGCATATCTGCCGCGTCTACGGTATTGCCCGCCAGACCATCCAGACCAATCATCACAACATGTTTAACGCCTTTCACGCTCTGGTTTTCAGTGCAAGAGCACAGAGCCACCATTGCTATCAAAGACAAGCATACAAGGTAAATTCTTCTCATATCAATAATGTTTTAGGTTACTACCACAAATATAATCATTTTGCACGATATAGACAAGAAAAGGCTGCCCATTAGGACAGCCTTCTATCTTGTTGAAATCCGTTCAGATTACAATGCGTTAACATGGAGTGCCAAAGAGCTCTTCAAGTTAGCAGCCTTGTTCTTGTGGATAATGTTAGTCTTAGCCAACTTATCGAGCATAGACGATACCTTTGGAAGCAATGCCTCAGCAGCTGCCTTCTCAGTTGTGTTACGCAAAGCCTTAACAGCGTTACGAGCAGTCTTGTGATACAAACGGTTGTGAGCGCGCTTTGTTACTGTCTGGCGGATTCTCTTCTTTGATGACTTGTGGTTTGCCATAATCTTAAAATTCTTTTTTATTTTTTACTTTTTCTGCTTTCTTTTTTTCGTGAAGTAGAGCGCCTCCTTTCAGCCCCCCCCCTCACATCTGCCCCACAGGGCTCTTTGCCGAGGTCTTGCGACCAGTGACACCGCGTAGGCGTCAAATTAGTTTTACCGCTGTCAAACACCCGAGGGTGTAAGTCCGTAGTCCATAGGAGAGTCGAACTCCTCTTTCAAGGATGAAAATCTTGCGTCCTAACCGATAGACGAATGGACCCTACCGCTATAACACTACTCATTCGTAGCGATTTAGCGACGCAAAGGTACGGAAAAAAAAACAAAATACAATAGGTCAGTGCAAAAAAGTTGCACAAAAGCCCCAATTTGCCTCTTTTCCTATCTATTTCGCAGCGTCGATAGCTGCGCAAATGCGCTCAAATACCTCCTCGAGAGTACCTACACCGTCGATGGCAACATACTTACCCTGCTTTGAGTAGTGCTCTGCCACGATAGCTGTCTGCTCGCGATATACAGCGATTCGGTTGCGGATAACATCCTCTGAAGCGTCGTCGGCACGACCTGAGTCCTTACCACGCAAAAGGATGCGCTTAACCAACTCCTCCTCAGGAACATCCATATAGATCATCACGCTCACGCTCTCGCCATCAGCCGAGAGAATCTCGTCGAACGCAACAGCCTGTGCAGTTGTGCGTGGGAAGCCATCGAAGATGTTGCCCGATGCATCCTTGTGCTCCTGCATATAGTTGTGAATCATACCGATAACGATTGAGTCTGGAGCCAGCTGACCCGCCTCGATATAACCCTGCATACTCTTACCCAACTCAGTGCCACCCATAATCTCGCCACGGATAACCTCGCCTGTTGAGATGTGGTTGATGTTGTACTTCTCCTTAATCAACGCAGCCTGTGTGCCCTTGCCACAACCAGGAGCGCCAAACAATATGATATTTAACATAGTTTTTATGATTAATTAAAACCTAATCGGCGCCAAAATTACAAAAACTTAAAGAAAAAAGTGCTTGAGAGTGAAAAATTATTGCATAAAAAAGCACAAAATGAGTATTTTTCTGTAACTTTAAAAAGTTTGAGTGGTGTGATGCGAATTTTTTCTGCCGCTCAAAACGCGAAAAGGTGACAATTTGCTAACTTTGCCGAAAATTAGAAAGCAATGAGACGATACATATATATTATATTACTCACTCTGCTCGCCTCGTGCCGTGAGCATATCGAGCCGCTGAGTGTGGCGGGTTACATCGTTGATACCAACAACAGCAACGAGATAGTTCTCCATATCCTCGATTCTGTTCCCGATGTGCGCCGCTATGCGGTGGATGACAATACACTCTTCAGTGGTGGCAGTGTTGTGGAGGGTAATATTGCCGAGGTGATATATATGCCGTCGGATGATGAGTCGTTGCCCGTGGCGCAGAGCGTTACGGCAGATGCGACATATCCCCGTTTTCTGGGTCAGTGGATAAGCGACAAGTCGAGTGCGTTGCGTATCGACATCCTGCTTGAGCCTCGCGGCAGGGTGGTGCAGAACTCTCCCGAGAGCACTTTCCGTTTCGAGATTTGGCAACTCACGGGCGAGGAGAATACCATCACGCTGCACGGCACACTCTCGCTTCCGCCACAGCGCGAGGTGAAAGAGGGTAAAAAGGATGACCCAACGCTTGAGATACCTACGCGCCAGACAAAGCACTTCAGCGTCCAGGCTCGCCTCGCCTATGACGAGGAGGGCAACTCTGCCCAGCACAAGGTGATGATTATAAGAAATGACAAGGGGCAGGAGTCCAGACTCTATCCTGCGTGGGATTAGCGCAGCCCTTACTGCATTGTGATTGACTGCCAATAGGCATACGCTGCCAGCGCCATAGCGACAAACATCACTACGGCGCCGCAGAGCATCAATATCATTCTAAAACTCTTTTTCATAGCCTACTCCTTAAATCCCTGCGCACGCAACTTGATGTCGCTGCCGTCGGGAGTAACTAGGTATGCGCCCGTAGATTCGCGGGTGATATGACCCACCACATCCACCAGACCGAGAGCCATCACCTGCTCCTGCATAGCCAGAGGCACGGTGAACATCAACTCATAGTCGTTGCCGCCATTCAGCGCCGCCACAACAGGGTCAGCGTGCATCTCCTCGGCAAGAGCTGTGGTCTGCTTGGCGATAGGAATGCGGTCGAGATAGATTCGTGCGCCACACTTCGATGACTTGCAAATCTGCAACACCTCGCTCGCCAGACCATCCGAGATATCAATCATAGATGTAGGTACAATCTTCTCCGCTGCCAGCGCCTCGATGATATCCTTTCGTGCGCGTGGTTTGAGGTAGCGCTGCAACAGATACTCATAGCCCGCAAACTGAGGCTCTGGGCTCTGCACATCCTTCAGCACTCGCTTCTCGCGCTCCAGCAGATGCAGACCCATATAGGCTGCGCCGAGGTTGCCCGTGATGCAAATCAGGTCGTTGAACTGCGCACCGCTGCGGTAGGCGATAGCCTTGCGCTTTGCGCGACCGATGGTGGTGATGTTAATCACCAGACCAGTCATTGAGGCTGTTGTGTCGCCACCCACGAGGTCTACGCCCAACTCGTTGCAGGCAAACTCTATGCCCTCGTAGAGGTCCTTCAGCGCCTCAACGGGGAGCTTCGACGATACGCCGAGCGAAATCATAATCTGCTCGGGCAGGGCGTTCATAGCAAGCACATCGCTCACACCCACGGTCACCGCCTTGTAGCCAAGATGCTTCAGGGGGAAGTATGTGAGGTCGAAGTCGATGCCCTCGAGCAACGAATCGGTGGTCACCACCACGGCATCCTCACGACCCGCCGCAATCACCGCCGCATCATCACCCACACCACGCAATGTGGTCTTGTTGTTTTTTGTAGCACCCTTTGTCAATTCGTCAATCAATCCGAATTCGCCCAACTCAGCAATCTCGGTACGCTTTTTCTCGCTCATAAGTAGATATATTTTTTACAAAGATACATTTTATAAATTCAAAATTCAAAATTAAGAATTCAAAATTATTCTTTTTATTATGGTCTAGATGTGTGGAAAGTTGAAGGAAAAATTGTAAATTTGTAGTGAAGAGACTTAAAATAGAAGAAGATGATTACTATCCAAGAACTTTTATACAATAGAGGACTTGACCGCACGGCGCGTGTTAAACTTGTAAGGCACAAGGATAGAAGGGTTGATTTGTATAATATGTACAAAACTAATCGCAAGGAATTTCTTGACTATCAAAACACGCAATCGAAGGATATATTCAAGGATGTTGATTACATTGTTTCGTTCATTGGCGAGGATGGTGTTCTTGCTCGTTTTGTTGGTGTTTATAAGGTGGAGAGCAAAACCCTAAACGCCGAGGAATATAAGTACACGATGAGTGAAGTCGCAGGGTATGAAGATTTGAAAGAGCGTGTTATTATTCGATGGGGAAATGCTATATCGTGGCATCAATGGATTAAAAATGAGATGGAGGTGATAGAAATTTCTCCAGGATTACACTATAAGAGTTTTACAGATTATTTCGACTTTATTCTTGACTTCAATGAACTCTGTGAGATTGTGAAAAATAACTATGCAGATTGGCGCAGAGCTCTGTCTGCGGTTAAAGGAATATATCTTATTAACGATACAAATACGGGAAAATTATACATCGGTTCAGCCTACGGCGAGGATGGTTTGTGGGGTCGCTGGAGCGAATATGTAGCAACGGGTGGTCACGGCGGCAATAAGGCATTGAGAGCACTTGTGGCGGCAGATGGTGAGTATGCTTATAAATATTTCCAATTCTCAATTCTAATGTTATTACCCAAGACGGTAACGCCCGATGAGGTAATTCGCAAAGAGCAGTTATTTAAGCGTAAGTTAGGCACAAACTCCTTTGGGTTGAATAATAACTAATAACTAATATTTATAGAGTCATCGTTTGGATGGCTCTTTTTTTACACACAAAAAAAACTCCCGCACCTTGCGATGCGGGAGCCCATTCAGAGTTATATAAGTAATGATTACTTATTCTTCTCCATTGCAGCCTTCAACTCAGCCAAGCCTGCGATATCACCCAAAGTAGTCTTCTCGATTGAAGCGTTTACCTTCTTGAGTGATGACTTGGTTGCGTCAGCAGCAGCACGCTTCTCTGCCTTCTCAGCAGCGATCTCTGCACGCTTTGCCTCCTCATAGATGCGTGAGTGTGAGAGAGTGATACGCTTTGTAGCCTTTGAGAACTCGATAACCTTGAAATCAGCTGTCTCGCCAGCCTTCAAAGTTGTACCGTCCTCCTTTACGAGCTGCTTAGCAGGAACGAAACCAGTGATGTTCTCGCCCAATACTACGATAGCGCCCTTGTCAGTTGTCTCTGAGATAGTTGCGTTGTGAACTGTGTCAACAGCGAACTTTGTCTCGATCTCGTTCCAAGGATTCTCCTCGAGCTGCTTGTGACCAAGGCTCAAACGACGGTTCTCCTTGTCGATCTCCAATACTACAACCTCGATCTCAGCACCGATCTGAGTGAACTCGCTTGGGTGCTTAACCTTCTTTGTCCAAGAGAGGTCAGAGATGTGGATCAAACCATCGATACCCTCCTCGATCTCTACGAATACGCCGAAGTTAGTGAAGTTGCGAACCTTTGCTGTGCACTTTGTGCCTACAGGATACTTTGCCTCGATACCAGCCCATGGATCTGGAGTAAGCTGCTTGATGCCGAGTGACATCTTGCGCTCCTCGCGGTCGAGTGTCAAGATAACTGCCTCTACATCGTCACCTACCTTCAAGAACTCCTGTGCTGAACGCAAGTGCTGGCTCCAAGACATCTCTGATACATGGATCAAGCCCTCAACGCCTGCTGCGATCTCAACGAATGCACCGTAGTCAGCCATAACAACTACCTTACCCTTAACTGTGTCACCAACCTTGAGGTTAGCATCCAAAGCCTCCCATGGGTGTGGAGTAAGCTGCTTCAAGCCCAAAGCGATACGCTTCTTCTGCTCGTCGAAGTCGATGATAACAACATTAAGCTTCTGGTCGAGCTCAACCAACTCCTCTGGCTTGTTTACGCGACCCCAAGAAAGGTCTGTAATGTGGATCAAACCATCTACGCCACCGAGGTCGATGAATACACCGTAGTTAGTGATGTTCTTAACTGTACCCTCAAGGATCTGACCCTTCTCAAGCTTAGACATGATAACCTGCTTCTGAGCCTCGAGCTCTGCCTCGATAAGAGCCTTGTGTGATACAACTACATTGCGGAACTCCTGGTTGATCTTAACAACCTTGAACTCCATAGTCTTGTCAACATATACATCGTAGTCGCGGATAGGCTTCACATCGATCTGTGAACCTGGCAAGAATGCCTCGATACCGAATACATCTACGATCATACCACCCTTTGTGCGGCACTTTACATAACCCTTGATGATCTCGTCGTTGTTCAAAGCCTCGTTTACACGATCCCAAGACTTGAGCTGACGAGCCTTCTTGTGCGAGAGTGCCAAAGCACCGCTCTTGTCCTCTACAGACTCAACATAAACCTCAACCTTGTCGCCTACGGTCAACTCTGGGTTGTAGCGGAACTCAGTTGCCTGAATCATACCCTCGCTCTTGTAGCCGATGTTTACGGTTACCTCGCGCTTGTTGATCTCGCTAACAGTACCCTCAACAACCTCGCCAACAGCGATGTTAGACAAAGTCTGGTCATAAGCCTCAGTTACCTGCTCCTTTGACTGACCGCCATAGAGATCCAAATCATTCTCAAACGCGTTCCAATCGAAACTCTCGTTTGCTACATTGTTCAATACTTCCATCGTGGAAAAATTTTTGCGATACAATCGCCCGTTAAAATGTTAATAATTAAATGTTTGTGCTCACGCCCGCCTTATCCGCGCGCGAAAGCGACGGCAAAGATACTCTAAAAAATGTAAATATCAGCCATTTACGCATATTTTTTTCGCCACAAACGCAAAATTATGTTATCTTTGCCAAAGGAATATTAAATTTTACAAGATATGAGAAAGATTTTTGCGGCGATTTTGGCTGTTGCTACGGTCGCTTTGGTGGGTTGTGAGCAGTTGAAGTTCGGCAAGTTCAGCGGCCGACAGAATGAGGTCAAGTTGCTGACGCTTGACCCTGGTCACTTCCACGCGGCGCTGGTGCAGATGTATATGTACAACGAGGTTGACCCCACGGTGCATGTCTATGCTCCCAAGGGTGCTGATGTTGAGATGCACCTCGACCGCATCGAGCGTTACAACACGCGCGCCGAGCGCCCGACATCGTGGGTTGAGCATCTCTATACGGGCGATGACTACCTGCAGCGGATGATTCAGGAGCGCCGAGGCAATGTGCTCGTTCTGGCGGGTAACAACGGTAAGAAGACAGGATATGTGCAGGCGGCGGTGGATGCTGGTATCAATGTGCTGGCAGACAAGCCGATGGCTATCGACGGCAAGAGTTTCAAGATGCTTGAGCAGACCCTCGATGCGGCAGCGGAGAGTGGCGTGATGGTCTACGATATTATGACTGAGCGCAGCGAGATTAACAACGAGTTGCAGCGTGTGCTGGTGGCTATGCCTGAACTCTTCGGTGAGATGGAGAAGGGTACGCCCGAGGAGCCTGCCATCACCAAGGAGAGCGTTCACCACTTCTTCAAGTATGTCTCTGGCGAGCCTTTGCGCCGCCCAGAGTGGTACTTCGATGTGAAGCAGCAGGGCGAGGGTATCGTGGATGTGACGACACACCTTGTCGATTTGGTGCAGTGTACGGTAATGCCCGAGCAGGAGATTGATTATGAGAATGATATCAAGTTCACTTCGGCAAGTCGCTGGGCGACAAAGATTCCTCGCGACAAATACCGTCTGGTGACAGGCAAGGAGGACTACCCATCATTCTTGCAGAAGGATGTTGTGAACGACACTTTGCAGGTCTACTCAAATGGCGAGATGAACTATCAGCTGGCGGGCGTGAACTGCCGCGTGAGCGTCATCTGGAACTTTATGGCGGAGGTTGGTACCGAGGGTACTGGCGATACTCACTACTCAGTTGTGAAGGGTACAAAGGCAAATATCGAGATTCGTCAGGGTGCGGCGCAGGGCTACAAGCCTATGCTCTATGTGGTGGACAAGAGTGGTGATGAGACATTTGAGGCTCGTCTGGCGGCGGCGCTCAAGTCGTTGGACAAGAGATACCCCAACCTCTCGCACCGCAAGATTTCCGACTCGGAGTATCAGGTCATCATCCCATCGTCGATTGTCAAGAGCCACGAGGTGCGTTTCAGCTCTGTGATGAAGGTCTACCTTGGTTACCTTGCCGCTGGCGAGATTCCTGCTTGGGAGCGCTCGCATATGAAGGCGAAGTATTACACTACTACTAAGGCTTACGAATTGGCAAAGTAAATTTCCATAGCAAGGCTCTTTTGGTGTCTGGCTTGATTTCGGGTTGCTTACATACGCCCAGGTATGCTCCGCACCCTAAATCTTCGACCAGCCTAAAAATTCATCCTGCTATGAAAATTTATAGCGTAATATATATATAATAGTAAGGTTGTCATTTGTGTGGCAACCTTTTTTTCATCGTGGTCTGTTGAGCGGGTGGGATGTCACCGATGCGTCAAGGGTATTTGATGCGGGGTAGGGGTTGAACGGGTCGGGTTGCCCCGTTGAGAAGGTGATGCCCCAGCGGGTGAATGAGCGGCGGTAGATGTTCCAGTAGGGCAGGCGGTAGTCGAACTTGAACTCCGCAGGGAGGTGGGGCGCAGTCTGCTCGGGCGGAGCGATGGGCGAAATCCACTCGCCGTGGAGCGAGTCCCACACCATACGCAGTGAGTCCCACTCGGCGGGTGAGGGGAGTGCGGGCAGAGAGTCAATCTCATACCAGATGGTGTCGCCACTTCTCCAACGGCGGGGCTGTTGCTCGGCGGCAGCGGCCTGACGCAGGGCGTAAATCTGCTGGTCGTCGTAATAGTCGACAACAAGTGCGCCCAGCATCAGCAGGGCGAAACAAAAGTAAATAATGTATTTCACTATCAAAAAACCTCTTGCAAAATCCTGATTGACTGCACGGAGTTGATAGTGTCAAGATGATAACCGTAATATCCTACAAGTGCCGCGAGGAAGTCCACTCTCTGGTGGCGGTTGAGTCCAATCTCGGCAAGGTAGCGCACATCGCACTCCAGCATATCGCGGAGGATGAGTGCGTTTTCCTGTGACATTCGGTGTTCGCGTGGCGGCTCTTGCGTGGTGTAGAGACCCTCGGCGATGTTGAGCCACGCATCGGGCATATGTTCGTTGCCTGGTGCGAAACCCAAAAAGCGACAAAGGTGCGCAAGAAACCATAGGTGGAAGTTCGCTACGCCCTCGGTGGCGGCATCCAGCGCCTCGACCGAGCCCCACACGAAGTCGAACAGCATATCGTTCGCCTCACTCTCCTTCACCAGACGATGCAAAACCTCTGCCATAAAGAGAGCGATGGTCGATTTTTTTATATCAAAAGGTGTAGATTGCAGTACGATGCCGTTCTGCACCTCGCCCAGTCGGTGCATCTGCATACGCGATGACTCCAAGCCCTCGAACTCCAGCGCGAACATAGGCTGGAACATCGCCAGCTTGCTGTGTCCGCGTCGTGAGCCAAGCCCCTGCACCATATAACTCTGGCGTCCGTGGGTGGATGTGAGCATCTGTACGACAACGCCCTTGTCGCCGTACTTGATTGTGCCCAGCACCACGCCTCGCGAGGTGTATTTCTTCATCGCGCCGCCAGCCATCTACTCGGGGTCTTGCCAGTCGCCGTTACGCTTGATAAGTTCAATGAGATGCTCAATAGCCTCCTCCTGCGGAATGTTCTTCTCGACAATCTCACGACCCTTGTAGAGCGTGATTCTGCCCGCCGCAGCACCCACATATCCGTAGTCGGCATCCGCCATCTCGCCCGGGCCATTCACGATGCAGCCCATAATGCCAATCTTGAGGTTTTTCAGGTGTGATGTGCGACTCTTGATGTCGGCGAGAGTCTTCTCGATGTCATAGAGCGTGCGACCGCAACTTGGGCAGGCGATATACTCGGTGTGCGAGAAGCGCACGCGTGCTGCCTGAAGAATCATCAACTCAATCTCCTTGACCTGCTCGGCAGGG
>JAFYOF010000126.1 GCA_017560305.1 Alistipes sp. | reverse complement strand
TCGTTACTTCGCGCAATAGCACAGCCGTCATTGTTGGATAGCACAATGACAGGCTTGCCTTGGAGATCGGGTCTAAAAACCCTCTCGCACGAGGCGAAGAAGTTGTTGCAATCGGCAAGGGCAAACATCTTACATCTTCTTGATTACATAGGTTACAACACCCCAAATCATAAACTCATTATCTGGAGTAACCTCTATTGGCTTGTATGCAGTATTGAGCTCATTGGCAGGCATAAGGCGAATCATATTGTCACCCATTTCAACACGCTTAACCGTATACTCTCCATCAATGTAGCACACAGCCTTACAGTTGTTGTAAGGATCCACAGCACGGTCCACGATGATGATATCACCCTCATCCAACGCAGCATCTACCATTGACACGCCACTTACGCGAAAGAAGAAGGTTGATGCCTTGTGTTTAACTAGCAACTTGATAAGGTCCAACTTCTCGCGTATATCCTCAGCAGGCGAAGGAAATCCCGCCTTAACATCTCCAAGCAGATGACTCTCAAACGACTCCTCTGCATCTATCTTATGTGGCACAAATTCATTCATAGCGGGTGTAAAGATACTCAAAATTATGCCAATCGAAGTGTGATTGCTGGAATAAAGAAAAAGCCAATCAATATTTGTGACTGGCTACTTACGGTAGAAGACTAATGTCATCCTCTCATTAACAACCTTAGTTTCTCCTGTCTGTTTATATCCTAATTTCTCATAGAGGTGGCAATTGCCTTTCTCTTGTAAAATAGTATCAAGTTCCCATCCAGAACTTCCGTGAATCTCTTCGGCCAGTTGCATCGCTTGTTGAGCATAGCCTCTGCCTCGAAATTCTTTCATAATGAATATTGGAGAGAGAAATTTATACTTCCCATCTTCTTTATGATCAATGACACGCATTGCCCCAACAATACAGTCCCCAACCTTGATATAATAGTAGTATGTATATGTCTGCTCTAATCGAGTCATGGTCTTTTCAAGCGTCTCTGTTGCAGGGCTTGTTTCTGGATCTTGATACTTTGCGTACAAATCTTGGAAGGCTACAATCTGCATCTTCCATAAATTCTCCGCATCGTGAACATTTGCCCTAATTAGTATCATCTCAGAGTGTGTTGATATGTATATTAAGCAATAAGTGCCGAAATGATTGGTGTGACTATTAAAATATAAATATATAATATGACTCTGCGACACAAGGTCTATAATTCAATAATTACCAAGTTATTAGGCAGTTAACATACAGCCCTAATTATTGCTTAGAATAATAATGAACGAGTATTATTATTTAATATTATTTCTGCACTATACCTTTGTTCACAAGATAATAAAAGATAACACTGCAAAGATACAAATTAACTTGTTAAACTCAAAATATTATGAACTATGGCTACAAAAAGATCAACTTATCTCTTCTCTAATGAGGAAGATTTCAATCAGGCAAAAGACCACCTGTATCGTTTAATGTACGAGGATTACAACGATTCTGACAAGATTTATTTCTATGGTTCGTGGGGATCTTGCTATGAATTTAATTGGGACGAGTGTTATCGTATTGACATCTATTCAGATTGCACCAACCCCGAGTTGGCTGCTTCTATTTTCAGAGAGCATCGCGGTCGATTCTACGATTGCTAATATAATAATTAACAAACTTAAAACCTGATGTTATGAGTACTTACATTACAACATGGCAGTGCGTCAAATGTGGTGCAACTGTTAAAACAAGACAACCCAATGCCGGTTTTTGGTGTGGATACGGTACAAGACAACTTGCAGACGGCCCTTGTCCTGCGGGTGGTGATCATGATTGGCACGAGCTGACTCGCGGAACTTGGGTTGATGATGACGATTAGTCAATAAACAATGGAGTCGCATTGTTCGTGCGACTCCATATCTCAAACTTAATTTTTTAATCGATGAAAAAATGGAAACTATTTATTTTGGGATCAACATAAGAAAAAACAAAAAGTTTGATGTGAATGATGTGGCTGCCAGGTTATTCATATGCCCTCGCATATCGCCAGAGCATGCAACCAAAATGTTGGATATGTTGGTCAATGGGAAGCTCTCAATAGAGAGTTTTAATGATAGAACTGACGCATATATCGAGGAATTATCTCGCCAAAAGGAGATTGGTGATGATATCCCATATATTATGAACAACAAATTGGCTGCATGGGAGAGAACTTATAAAGCCCCTACACAGAAAGATTACGAGTATCTTGAGAAGACATTTGGCTTTTCAAAAGAGGATTTGCTTGGTACCACAGCGATTGAAACAGCAAAAGACACAGTAAAAGAGCCCGTAAAAAATAGTACAGTTCTTGTGAAAAGCGCAAAAGAAATGGCGGCCTATGTAAAGCAATTTATTAAAGGTCAGGATGAAGCAATTGACAAACTCTCAGTACCGTTCTACCAACACCTCGATAGCAAGAGAAAGCAATACACCTCTAAGATTAAGACTCCAGTCCTTGTTATGGGTCCAACTGGTGTGGGTAAATCAGAGATGTTCCGCATATTTGGTAAAATATGTGATTGCCCCGTAATCCGCATAAACTCTTCGGAAATTGTACCAGCAGCGTGGAGGGGACTACATATCAACGACATCTTAGCAAGAGAGATAAATGATAATGTCACGATAAAAGATATGGAATACGCAATTATTGTTTTCCATGAGTTTGACAAATTGACTCACTTTGGTCAAAAGATAGTCGGCAGCAGTGGTACAGACATGGATACTGATATGATGCGTGATATTATGAGGCTGTTTGAAACAGAACACAGTCTTCATTTGGAGAATGGGTTTGACACTCACAATATGTCGACAAGATCATATAGACTTCCAGTAGACAATTTACTGATAGTTTTTGATGGAGCATTCTCAGGGATAGATGAGATAATTAAAAAGAGATTGAACATTGGTCGCTCCATTGGGTATAGCCAAACTCAATCTAACAAATATGATGGTGTCAATTTACAGCGACTTGTAACAACCGAAGACCTTATTCAGTGGGGATATATGCCAGAATTACTTGGGCGTATTGGAGAATGCGTTGTCATGAATCCATTGACTAGTGATGTAATATATGAAATCATGACTTCGGCAAAGGATAATATTCTTCAATCTCACGTAGATTTTTGCTCAAAAAATAATGTTGATTTGAGATTTGAAGAGGATGCAATTCGATACATCGCAGCAGAGGCTCATAAATCAGGATTAGGATTTCGCAATGTAAGAACTTTGCTTTCAAAGGCTCTGAATCGCTTGTACTATGATATGCCCGAGGAGACAAGTACCAAAAAGAAACATGTAATAAGCATTAGCAAAGATTATGTAATGCAAAACATTAATGTCAAACAATTATAATATCAGATAATATGGAAACTCCAGCTTTTATGCCCATCAAGACCTTCCTGAAGGAAGTCGTTTTTGAATCACCAAACACTCCTGATTTATTCTTCAATGCAGAGAGTGCTGCCAATCTTGAAATCTCGATAGATGTTCAGTCAAGAGTTGCAGAAGGCACATCTCTTTATTTGGTAGAATTGCACACCAGTTTAACACCCAAGATTACTGAGAGAGTTGTATTTAATCTTAAACTAATATACTCTACATTAGTAGAGATTGCAGACCAAGAACTGGAAGATGAGACACGAAAACATCTTCTTACAGTTATTGTGCCTCAAAGTATGTATAATCCTCTGCGTGCATTAGTATGGAAACTGACATTAGAGTCTGGATTCCCTCCTATAATGATGAATGACTACGATTTTGCCACTCATCAAGCAAATACCGACATTAGACCTTTTGACAATCACGAAGTTTCGTTTGATAAGAATGAAGACAATGACAATAGTTTTGCATTTCTAAAATTCTTGAACGAACAAGAGAAAGATGAAGAGTCGGCAATAGAGGAAGGAAGCGAATCGCCACAAGAAAACATATTCCCATTGGGCTATGAATGGATTATGGAAGACATTCGTTTGGTGGAAGATGGAGCTGGGGCATCATTTCTAGAAACAGCGAAAAACTATTTAGAAAAAGATGGAAAGTCTACCGGCGATGAACTTTTGACATATGAAGAAAATCCTCTTTACAAGTACTACTATCGTTTCTTGACACCAATCGAATACAGCCACCCAGATTACGAAGAATGTGAAGATAGTTATTGGCCAATGCTTTTTCAACTATTGTTTGGAGAAGGTAAAAATGTAAAGATTATTGACGGAGAGAATGGGATCCCTGAAATAGAGTTCGATTATTGTGAAGATGAACGCAGAACTGTATCTAGTCTAACTCTCGAAGAATTAAAGTTCATAACTTCCGAATTGGCAGTAAAGGCATTTACAGATACACTTGTTGAGATTTTAGGCTATGATAAGCAAATGGATAATGACTATGCTGATATATTGCGAGACGACCAGTTGATTCTTAAAGAAGAATTCCATGCGCTTTACAATACTGACCAGCCTGATGCTAGTGATGAGGATATCGCTTTTGTAGACAAATTGTATGCTCGCATTAAAGAGTGTGATTTGCAAACTTTTCCTTATAAATTTTAATTATAGACAAGGCTATATTAGATAGCATTTTTTGAGTAAATTTGTAGAGTTATGAAAGCTTTATATTACGGTGATACGAATATCGGAAATATTCGACCAAAGAATGAAGATGCATTTGTGCTGAAGGAGGTATGGGGAAGCACTCACCTTCTTGCGGTGGTAGTTGATGGTGTAGGGGGTAATGGTGGTGGTGACGTCGCTGCCGATTTGGCTGTGCGATGTATTAGCGAACATCTTTACGAGAGCAAACAAACTACTTATAGTTTAGATGCGCTTCAAGCAGCAGTGATTTTTGCAAATAACTCAATTTACGCTCAACATTACAACCCGTGGTTGAGTAATATGAGTTGCGTGCTAACTGCTACGCTAATCAACCTTGAAACAGGCAAGATGGATGTATGTCATATTGGTGATACTAGATTGTATATGTTAAAAAATAGCGTATTAGCAAAAATCACCTCAGATCACTCCCTTGTCGGGCCATTGGAGGAGTCGGGCGAATATACCGAAGAACAGGCCATGAAGCATCCTCAGCGTAATATTATTACACGAAGCGTTGGCAAAGATATTCTTCATTGGGGTACGGAGTATATTCAGACCCACACGCTTCATCTGAAGCCATGCACTCTGCTCCTATGTTCTGATGGCCTCTACGATATGGTTCACTCGTCCCAGATGAAGCGAATCCTTCAGGAGCCCATACCTGCTGAAAAGCGAGTGGAGAAACTCATTGATGCAGCATTGGAGGCTGGTGGCAAAGATAATGTGACTGTAATTGTTATTGACTTAATGAAGTAGTATTATGGGAAGTGGAATTGTATTTTGGATAGTTTGCGGATGCCTGATTTTTTCGCTGTGTGAATCTCTTTGGAGGAGTTTCCGTGCGATAAGAAACAGCGAGACAAAGCAAGATGTAAGTGATAGATGGTGTGGTCTAATCGATAATGTATTTGTATATTCCGCTTTTATCGCATTGTATGCCACAGAATCGTTTGGCTACATATATGACTATGTATATGAATATTTTTATTGGCATCTCGGGTGGCGTCACTTTGTATGGAGTGAAGGTGCCTTCTTGTTGGTGGTTATTATAATCTGGATTCTTGCGTCGTTGCCAGCCTCCATACTGAGAGTGATTACCAGCTTTACAGGCTCAACGGCATCTCCATCATAGCCGACAATCACCGTCTGAACTCTCTTGCATTGGAGTTTATATACCTGGACATCGGAGATCTTCTTTCCGAAGGTTGCTACAACAGCCACTCTGGGATTGTCGTATAGTTCTAACTTGCGGGTCAGGGCTATAACATCAAAGATGCCCTCCACGAGGATAACCGTATCGGTCTCGCCCTCGTGAATAGCATCGTAGTTATATAGTAGTTTGGAGAAGTCGTTATTGACAGAGTTGCGATAACGCAGTATCTTGAAGCCACCATTGTACTTGACTTTGCTGTTATGGGCATCGATATCGCTCTTCGACCAGGTATGACGGCCTACGAAGCCCACACTTTCCCCGTTGTCAATGATGGGAAATATCACATAATCCTCAAAGCGAGGATTAAGGCGATTGGTTACCCCCACTGGGAAATAGTCATAGTCATCGTAGGTAAAACCACGCTCTTTAAGATATGGATGGCTAAATATGCGCTTGTAGAAGTCCGGCAACTCGGTTATGGTTAACGCATCATCAATCTCTTCCTGCTCCACACCCAAGACAAACTGTAAGGGGGCGGTAATATCTGCCGTAGGAGTAACCATCAGGTCCATACGGCCTATGGCTTCCAAGAGTTGTCCGAGGGTACGCGTAGATTTGCCGCACGAGAAACAGTGCGCCATAAAGGGCTCACGACGAGCAGTCTCCGGTCCTAAGTAGATGCCGAACTTACCTCCCGACTTGCCACAGAAGGGGCAACGCGGCACGATAAGGTTCTTACCAGTACCGTCACGCTTTGCGCCCGTTTCGCGTGCTATCTCCTGCACCAAATGCTGATATTCCTTAGTTGATAAATCCATATACTTAGGAATAGCCGAAGTGCAGGAGCTAAAGTTTATAAAGTGAGCAAAAAATTATTCTGACATCAAACTATCTGTTCGTTGGCTATCGTAGAAGACCTCGTTATCATAGTCGGTTGCAATCTTTATTGTCGCTCCTTTCTTAAAGAAACGGCTCTTGGCAATATGTAATCGCATCGTATTTTCTTTGCGCTCAGCTGCTGATTGATTAAGCGAGATAAGATGCGTACAAGGTCTTGCCAAACCTTTTGCCTCCGAGCAGTTAAACTCTGTCAAAACATTTTTCTCATCGTTAAGCCAT
>JAFYOF010000015.1 GCA_017560305.1 Alistipes sp. | reverse complement strand
TACCATAGGGTAAATCTTGCGCAGTTTCTTCTCCTCCTTAATCTTCTGAGCCTTATCCTTAATCTCAGACTCCTGTTTCATTGTGAGCATTTTCTCTTCCATAAATAAAATTGTATTATGTGAACTATATTACACTTAAAGTGTAGGGAGAGGAATGAGAAAAGGGTTAAAGAAAAATTATATAATTGGTGAAATATTTTTTTGGATATACAGAGAACCATATCCTAACAATTCGATTTATAATAAGATAAGTATAGCAAAAATATATAGAGAATACTCCTGTTGCAAAAATATTTTTCAATGCAACTAATTGTAATATGGTATTTTATCACTATATTTGCACAGTTTTCACGATGTATGAAAATTGAGCAAATAGTATGGGAAAGGAAATGAACGTCATATTGGCCGATGAGAGATTGAATCTCCGTAAGATGGAACGGTCGGAGTTGAAAGGTGTCTACACAGATGCCGTACTCAGTTTTAATTTCTTTGCGACGAACTATAAAGGATGTGAGTTTATACTTCTTGCACCAAAGAAGAAGGATAGATACACTCCAATGCAGTATTCCAATATCTCCAAAAGAATCAGCGACACGCTTGGGAAGCCCATCGCATTCTTGTTTGATGATTTGATATACTACGAGCGCAACAGAATGCTGAGTCGCGGTGTATATTTTATCGTGTCCGACAAATATGCTTTTTTGCCGTTCCTCATTATAAATGCACGCACGGCAGAGGTATCGGAGAAGTCTTTACTTACTCCCGTGGCTCAGTTCATCTTATTCTATCACCTGCAAATTATGTCCTTAGATGGTAAGACTTATAAGGATGTCGAGCAATTCGTACCATATAAGTACATTACTATCTCGCGTGCTTTGAAAGTAATGGAGCAGTTTTCACTATGTGAACTCAAAAGAGATTCAGGAGGGGCTATCACGGTGCATTTTATGGCAGATAGTAAAGCATTATGGGAGAAGGCTCAACCATACTTGATAAACCCGGTTAAGGAGGTATGGTACTGTGATGACATTCGCACAGATGAAGAACTGTGTGTATGTAGTTATAACGCACTGGCTCAATACTCGAGTCTTAATCCTGACCATACACTTATGTTCGCACTTGAGAAAGAACCATTCAAAGAGATGAAGAACAACAATCTTTTATATGGACTAAATAAAATGGATGGTCATATAAAAATTGAGGTATGGGAGTATCCTCCTATCGGACTTAAAAAAAATGTGGATAAACTATCGCTGTTTATGACCCTTAAAAACGATAGCGATGCACGAGTAGAAAATGAACTTGAAATAATGATAAACGAACTATGGTAACGGGACTTGACAAATTCAGAGAGGCATTTATTGAGTATGCCGACAACTATGTAATTATCGGAGGTACTGCCTGCGATATCGTACTACGAGATACTGATATGACACCTCGAGCCACAAGCGATATCGATATGATTGTTGTGGTGGAGAATATGACAACGGAGTTTGCTACGGCTTTCTGGCAATTTATTCGTGATGGCAAATACAAGCCTACCAAACGCGATAGAGAAACAGATGGACAAACTGTTTACACGCTTTATCGTTTTGAGGAAGCCGAGGCTGGTTATCCCGTGAAGATTGAGTTGTTGTCAAGACATTCGGACATTCTCGGTGAACCGTCAGGATTTGTGATTGAGCCTATCCCTGTTGATGAGGAAGTGTCAAGCCTATCGGCTATCATTATGGATGATGACTACTACAACTTCACCATCCAAAACAGTTTTGTAGATAATGGTCTTAAAGTAGCATCACCACTTGCACTCATAGTACTCAAAATTAAAGCCTACTTGAATCTGCTGGCAGAAAAGGAACAAGGTCATCATGTAAACACAAAGCATATCAAGAAGCATAGGTCGGATGTCCTCAAATTGGTTGCGACATCTCCGATTGACGATCCTGTACCAGTGTCGGATGAAATAATGACGAGCGTTACTGATTTTATTGGTAAAATCCGTGCGATGTTGCCAAATCAAGGTCTTGAAGCAGCTTTGGGTCGCTCATCTGAGGATATAGCAAGTTACATTGACATTCTTGAAGAGATGTTTGTAAGAGAATAATATGAGAATACAATACGCATCAGATCTGCATTTAGAGTTCTCGGAGAACAGCAGTTATCTGAAACATAATCCGTTGTTGGCTGTTGGCGATGTCCTTGTATTGGCAGGAGACATCGGCTACATTGGTGATGACAACTATTCCAAGCATCCGTTCTGGGACTGGGCATCACAGAACTATAAGCAAGTGATAGTCATTCCTGGCAATCACGAGTTCTACAAAATGTTCGACATAGATAAACTATATAATGGTTGGACATTGAAGATTCGAGAAAATGTGACTTGCTACTACAACGCTGTCATTTCGTTGGGTAACGATATAGAACTCATTGCTACGACACTTTGGGCGCAGATATCATTGCAGGACGCATTCAGGACCGAATCCGTCATCAGCGACTTCCGTAGAATAAGATACGGAGCCGAGCCATTGGATTATGTGAGATTCAATGAAGAGCATTTTCGTTGTTTCAAGTTCCTTGAAGAGGCAGTAAGCAATAGTAAGGCGAAACATATTATTGTTGCTACTCACCATGTGCCGTCATTCGAGTTGATGTCACCAGAGTTCAAAGGTAGCGACCTCAATGGCGCTTTCACGGTAGAACTCGGCAAATTCATTGAATCAAGCTCCATTGAATACTGGATATATGGACATTCGCATAGAAACATCGACAAGACCATTGGAAATACCCATTGTGTCAGCAATCAATTAGGCTATGTATTTAGCAATGAACATGGCTCATTCGATAGAGGCAGGTGCCTTGAATTTTAAAATACAAAATATGCAGGCATATTGCCAAATGTTTAGCAATAGCCTACATATAATTACAGTTTTACCAACTTACCCTCTATGCCGCAGCGTTCAAGCACTGCGGTATTTTCTTTGTCAAACGCTATCAGACACGAGGGAGCACCTGCTGTGCCACCTTGCTCTCCCGATACATGGTAGAAACTCAATCTCCCTTTGATAAAGAGTATCGAGTCGGCATTGGGAAATATCAATTCGTGAAATAACCGTGTGTCAGTCCTGGCAAAGGTCAGCGCAATGGCGTTCTTGTGCTCCACACATCGTTTGATGAACTGCGTGATGAGTGTCGTATCATACGGAGGATTGCAGAACACACGCCCAAACCACGGTTGTTTCAAACCATCGTCCTCGATTGTATAATGGTGCTCGGCAGTGTCCCACGGACGGTTTATGGGAGCACAAGGGTCTAAATCAAATGGCCCCAACCGCCTCAAGATATGTGGCGGTGTGAGCCATTCATTTTTACCTGTCGAGGACTTGCCTTCAAAGGTTACATCCATACAACCTAAATTGTATCACCAGAGCCAATCTGGATGTCGAACGGATTGAGGTCAAACTCGTGGGTAATGTTCGTGTCATCCTGCTGCGACTCCAAGCAGTCCTCGGTGAAGATACAACCCTTGAGAGTTACGGTAGTCGTTGTCCAGTCGTCTGATGCCATAGGGTTGGCAAACGAGACAATAAGGTCGAACTCACCAATCTCCAACAACGATCCATAGACCGAACGCAGGAGCTGCTGCGTAGCGTAGTCCATAGTGATGGATGCCGAGTAAGTGATGTTTCCAAAGCCTCGAGAG
>JAFYOF010000125.1 GCA_017560305.1 Alistipes sp. | reverse complement strand
GTGCTATCGGTGCCGCTGTGCCAGAGTTGGAGGACGAGCCAGAGGATTTCGAGATTACAGGTCCAAACATCCTCACATCGTTGCCACAAACCGTGACACTCTCTTACAACGAGATTGCCTACGCTTTGGAGAAGTCACTCGTGAAGTTGGATGCAGCCTTGATGAAGGTGTTGGAGACAATGCCACCAGAGTTGTATGCCGACATCGTGAAGAAGGGTGTTTACCTGGCAGGTGGTGGTGCCTTGATCAAGGGTCTTGACAAGCGCCTCTCTAACAAGTCAGGCTTGCCATTCCACATCGCCGACGATCCATTGCGCGCTATCGCACGCGGTACAGGTATCGCGATGAAGAACATTGACAAGTTCTCATTCTTGATGAAATAATCACCACAGTCACATACTGTGGCGGGTGATATCACACACCTATGCGGAGGGGCTTAGTGCCCCTCTGTGTTTCGTGAATAACCTGCTCAAAAGGTTTTCAGAATGTATAAACTCATTGAATTTTTACGCCGCATATATGTCGTGCTGCTCTTCATCTTCATTGAGGCGGTAGCACTGAATTTCTATGCAAACTCCTCATACTACACCCAGGCGAAGATTCTTTCGCGCGCCCACAGCGTGGCGGGTGGTGTGCAGAGTTCCATCTTCGGCGTGAAGCACTACTTCACACTCCGTGGCGAGAACGAGACCCTGGCAAAGCGTGTTGCAGAGCTGGAGGGTGAGTTGGCCTACTACCGCGAGAACAGAGACAACGCCCAGACCGACGCCCTCACTTTGGATGGTATCGACTCGGCGGCGAGAGTTTCGTTGTCGCAGTTCCGCTACACCACAGCCCGCATCATCTCGAACAGCATCAGCCGTTCGCGTAACCTCATCACCCTGAATAGAGGCTCTATGCACGGCGTGGTGGAGGATATGGCGGTAATCTCGCCTTCGGGAATGATGATTGGCTATGTCATCGGCTGCTCGGAGCGCTACTCGGTTGTACTCCCCATCCTGAATATGGACTTCCGCACCAGCGGTAAGATTCTCGGCGACGAGCACTTCGGCTCTATCTCGTGGAGCGGCAACAGCCCCTACAAGGTGGAGATGACCGACCTGTCGAAGCACGCCGACATCGAGATTGGCGACGAGGTGGTATCTGCTGGTCTGTCGCACTACTTCCCTGAGGGTATCAAGATTGGTTATGTCGAGAGTTACGCCATCAACGACACACAGACCTCATACAGCGTCACCGTGCGTCTGGCGGCAGATATGACCAAGCTGAACAATGTGATTCTGATTGAGAACATCGACTACGGAGAGATCAAGGCGTTGGAGAACAACCCCGTAAGTGAATTTTAATTGAGCCCACGATGCAAAAGAACCTAACATATGCAGGCGCATTCCTTGCGCTGGTGCTATTGCAGATATTTCTGGTTGACAACATCTCACTGAGTGTCTATTTCCACCCGCTGATTTATGTCGCCTTCATCATTATGCTGCCGCTGGACACCCCTCCCGTGTGGATGGTGGTGTGGTCGGCAGCGCTCGGTCTGATGGTCGATGTGATGACCGGTATGGGTGGACTGAATGTCTTTGCCTCTACGGCTACGGGCTTCCTGCGTCCCTACTTGGTGAACCTTGTAACGGGTCACGCGGGCGTGGACGACTCGTCGATGGCGTTGTACCGCCTGCCAGACAAGAACTTCAAGTGGTACATCATAGCCGTTGTGGTGATGCACAGTGCAATATATTTCTTTATGGAGGCGTTGTCATTACACCATTTCTTCCACACTCTGTTGCGCCTTGTGGTGAGCGATGTGGTGGCGGTGGTATTTATCTACTATTTTGTTAAACTCTTTATTGAGAAGATTCTCAAACGATAGAAATGTCAAACAACGACGCACATACACGACAAGTCATCCTGCGCTCAATCGTTATCGGCATCTTCCTCATCATCGCCTGCAAGGTCGGTTACATCCAGATTATCGACACCAAGTACAAACGAATGGCGGCGAACAATGTGCTGCGCTATGAGGTGCAGTATGCTCCGCGTGGCGAGGTGGTTGACCGCAACGGCCAATTCATCGTGCAGAGCAAGGAGTGCTACGACCTGATGGTCGTGTGGAGAGATATCAGCAAGCAGGGCTTCGACACGATGCGTCTGTGCAGCGCTGTGGATATTACCAAGGAGAAGCTCATCCGCGAGTTGAAGAATGCGCGTATGACTCCGCGTGCGCCCCACATTATCAGAAACTATGTCTCACAGGAGGCGAAGCTCCGCTTCGAGGAGCACAGCTTCCCAGGCTTCTATACTATCAAGCGTACCGTGCGCCAGTATCCGCGCAAGATTGGCGGTAACCTGCTGGGTAACCTCGGCGAGGTGAACGACAACGACATCAAGCGAGGCGGCGGCGAGTACAAGATGGGCGACTACATCGGCCGAAGCGGTCTGGAGCGCGCCTACGAGAAGTATCTGCGAGGCAAGGATGGTGTGAAGATTCTGGAGCGTGATGCTCACGGCGCCATCAAGGCATCATATATGGATGGCATGTTCGACACGCTGCCCATCCCAGGCAAGAAGATTACCTCGACCATCGATGTGCGCCTGCAGGCCTTTGCCGAGGAGTTGATGGCGGGTAAGATTGGTGCTGTAGTTGCCATCGAGCCTGCTACGGGTGAGATTCTGGTGATGGCTTCATCCCCAACATTCGACCCCGACGATATGGTCGGCAGCGACCGCGGTAACAACTATATGCGAATGCTCAACGACCCCAAGAAGCCTATGTTTAACCGCGCCGTGCAGGCGAAGTATCCCCCAGGCTCAACCTTTAAGCTGGTGCAGGGTCTTGTGGGATTGCAGGAGGGTGTGCTGACGCCAGCCAACGCCTACCCTTGCCACGGCGGTTATCACTATGGTAGCAAGAAGATGGGCTGTCACCCCCACGCATCTCCGCTGGATTTGCGCAATGCGGTGGCGCAGTCGTGCAACGCCTACTTCTGCTATGTATTCCGTGATATTATCGAGGCTCGCAAGTTCACCGATGTGAAGGAGGGTCTGGACAAGTGGGTGGAGTATGTCAAAAGTTTCGGTTACGGACGAAAACTCGACTCCGACTTCCTAGACGAGCAGAAGGGTTATGTGCCCGACGCGGCATTCTACAACCGCGTCTATCGTGGCTCGTGGAATAGTTACACGGTGCTCTCGCTCTCGATTGGTCAGGGTGAGTTGGGTTGTACGCCTCTGCAGATGGCTAACCTCGCGGCGATTGTTGCCAACCGTGGTTACTACTATATTCCTCACATCGTGAAGGCTATCGAGGGTCAGGACTCTATCGACCGCCGCTTCTATGAGAAGCAGTATGCTATGGTCGATGCGAAGCACTTCGAGCCTATCGTCGAGGGTATGTGGAAGGGCGCCAACATCCCGGGCGCGGGTACATCATACAGGGCATACCTCCCAGGCTGGGATGTCTGCGGTAAGACAGGTACGGCACAGAACCCTATCGGTCGTGACCACTCAACATTCCTCTCGTTTGCTCCGAAGGACAATCCGAAGATTGCCATCTCGGTGTATGTCGAGCACGGAGGTTTCGGTGCATCGGCAGCGTTGCCTATCGCCAGCCTTCTGGAGGAGATGTACCTCACCGACACCATCACCCGCCCTCAATTGGTTGAGCAGGTGAAGAATTTACCTTATTACTTACCAGCGCGTTATCAAAATGTCAAGAAAAAGTAACCAAATACCACTCTTTGAGGGCGTCGACCGTGTTGCCATCATCCTCTACCTGCTGCTTGTGTTGTCGGGTCTGACCTGCATCACATCCGTATCGTTTGAGGATGCGACCATCACCGACTTCTTCTCGTTCTCACGCTTCCACATCAAGCAGGCTTCGTGGTTCTGCATCGCCTCGGTTATGGCGCTCTGCATCCTGCTGCTTGACTCGCGATATTACCATATGTACGCCTACTACGCCTATGCGCTTGGCGTGCTGCTCATCACGGGTACTATCATCCTGCCCGAAGCGCTTGCGCCGACGCTCAACGGAGCCAAGGCGTGGTATTCGTTTGGCGGTTTTGTGGTGCAACCCGTTGAGTTTACAAAGATTACGGTGGCATTGGCCGTGGCGCGACTGATGAGTAACTACAACTACTCCATCAAGCGTCTTGGCGACCTTATCCATGTGGGATTCCTCATCCTGCTGCCGCTTACGATTATCATCCTGCAAAATGATACGGGCTCGGGCGTTGTGCTCTGCTCGTTTATCTTCGTGCTCTATCGTGAGGGTCTGAACAAGTGGATTTGTATCCCAGCCATACTGGTTGCGGCGCTGTTTATCTTCTCGTTCCTCTTCACGCCGTTGTTCCTGCTGATGATTCTGATTCTCATCTTCACATTCTCAAATGCGATGATGATTGGTCAGTGGAAGGCGCACATCATCTTCCTGGCGACCATTGCTATGTGCTCATTCCTGCTCTACACCGCCACCTCGTGGTTCTGCGAGCAGGCGTTGAGTGGCTACGCATCGCTGGTCATCACGGTGGTTGCTGCGGCAATCTTTGCCGCCATCTACGCCTTGCGCAAAAACATTGCACAGATATTCCTCTCGCTGGGATTGTTCCTCGGCTCAATGCTCTTCGTGCCTACCGCCGACAAGATTTTCGAGTCGGTGTTGCAGCCACACCAGAAGTTGCGTATCCTGAGTTTCCTGGGAATTATGAGCGACCCTAAGGGAGCCGACTACAATGTCAATCAGGCGAAAATCGCCATCGGCTCGGGTGGTCTTATCGGTAAGGGATTTATGCAGGGTACGCAGAACAAATATTTCGTACCCGAGAAGGAGACCGACTTCATCTTCTGCACCGTGGGTGAGGAGTGGGGCTTTGTCGGTGCGTTGTGGGTGCTTGGTCTGCTGTGTGCTCTCATCCTGCGCCTGATGAAGATGGGCGAGCGTCAAGAGGAGCCGTTTGGACGAATATACAGTTACTGCGTGGCTTCGATTCTTCTCTTCCACGCATTGGTAAATATAGGTATGACCGTAGGTTTGATGCCCGTGATGGGTATTCCGTTGCCATTCTTGAGTTACGGAGGCTCGTCGCTGGTAGCGTTCACCATCCTCGTTTTCATCGCCATCCGTCTGGATGCTTCGCCTCGCAACGGCTTGATGCGAATGAGATAGTCTTAACTGATGAACTTATCCAGCTCGCAGTAGAGGCGTTGCACGGGCAGTCCCATAACATTGTAGAACGAGCCCTCAATGCCCTCAATGCCGACATATCCAATCCACTCCTGAATGCCGTACGCACCCGCCTTGTCCATAGGCTTGTAGGTGTCGACATAGTATGCAATCTCCTCGTCGTTAAGGTCACGGAAATTAACCTTCGAGTGTGACGAAAAACTCACCTTGCGGGTTGCGCTGCGCAGCGTAACGCCCGTGATGACCTCGTGCTGACGACCAGAGAGCATCTTGATTGTTTCAATGGCATCCTCTCTATCCTCGGGCTTGCCCAGCACCTTGTCGCACGCAACGACTATGGTGTCGGCTGTAAGCAGAATATCCCCTTCGCCGAGTGGCTCTGGATATGCCTCGCTCTTCAGGCGTGAGAGATACTCCGCCACCTCTACGGCTAGCAGAGAGTCGGGATAGCACTCCTCGCACTCATAGCGTGGGGCGAGTTCAAACTCTATGCCCGCATCGCCGAGCAACTGGCGACGACGAGGCGACTGTGACGCCAAAATCAGGCGATAGGATTTCAGTTTATCGTGTAGCAGCATAATTACATTATATCAAAGTCAAGAAGTGTGTGACCGCCGATGCGCGCCTTGATGTTGTCGCCTGGCTTTACTGCGCCCACGCCCACGGGTGTACCTGTGAAGATAAGGTCGCCGATGCGCAGGGTCATATATTTTGAGATATGGGCGATAATCTTATCCACCGAGAAGAGCATGTCCTTGGTAAAGCCACGCTGGCGCACCTCGCCATTGAGTTCCATCTCAAACTCCAGATTCTGCACATCGCCACCCAACTCCTTGAGAGGCACAAACTGATTTGACAAAGCCGCCGAGTGGTCAAAACCCTTGCACAACTCCCAAGGCAGACCCTTAGCGATAGCCTCACGCTGGAGGTCACGCGCCGTGAAGTCAATACCCAAGCCTACCTCCTCGTAGCAACGCGAAGCGAACTTCTCGTCAATGCACTTTGCAAGGCGGGTGATACGCACCACCAACTCACACTCATAGTGAATCTCGTTAGAGAACGAGGGGATATAGAATGGATCGTTATTACGCAGCAACGCGGTGTCGGGCTTCAGGAAAAAGAGAGGCTCCTTTGGAAGTTCCGCGCCATCGTTCAGTTCGGCTGCGTGGTCAGCATAGTTGCGACCGATACAAATAAGTTTCATCGTCTATTTTTCAAATTTCTTTTTACACACATTTACATATATGCCCGCCACCAGCACTATCGCACAGGGAATCCAGCAGAGCAGCAGCGCATACAACGCCTTGGTCGGCATAAGTGGCGAGAGCAGCGCCGATGGCACTCCCACAAGCATCGCATTCGACACAAAGCGACCGAGTTTCTGGATATCAATCTTCTCGCGTTCCTTCTTGGGCATAGTATTGTAGCCCGCAATTGTTTCGGGATAGGAGCGCAACAGCCACGCAATAGCACTCCAGAGTGCGACAAAGATTAGTGCTCCGAGAAACATCAATTTTGAATTTGGAATTTTGAATTTTGAATTTCTCTTACTATCGCCTTTGCGAATCTCTCACTCGCACCTGCGCCACCGATGATTGTGCGCAACTCCTCGAAGTCGGCAAGCATCTTCTCGCGCTTTGCGCCGCCCTTCATTATCGAACGCAACTCCTGCTCCGCCTCCTCGACCGATGGGTTGTGGACAACCATCTCACGCACCACCTCGCGACCCATATTGAGGTTCACAAGTGACACAAAAGGTATCTTCAGCAGATATGGTTTCACCTTCTCATAGAGCCACGGAATGCCATAAACCACCACCTCGGGTATGCCAATCAGCGCAGTCTCAAGGGTTGCCGTTCCCGATGTCACCACCGCCGCCTCGGAGATTTGCAACAACTCATAAGTCTTGTCGCATACAAACTTCACGGGCATATCGGCAGTAAACGCCTCATACTGCTCGCGCGCAATCCAGCCCACTCCAGCCACAACAAACTGATGAGTTGGTATGCGCTGCGCCAACTGCGCCATAAAACGCAGATTAGCCTTAATCTCGCTCACACGACTACCCGCCAGAAGCGCCACGATTGGGCGCTCATCAAGACCATTATCCCTGCGGAACTCCGCCTCAACAGGTGCAGCGGCACATCGCTCGGCAATAGCATCCATCAGGGGGTTACCCTCGAAGTGAGGCTCAATACCCTTTGAACGGAAATAGGGGGTCTCGAATGGGAAAATCGTGTAGAGTTTATCCACATAGCGCTTGATCTCCTTCACACGGCGCTCCTTCCACGCCCACACCTTGGGGGCAATGTAATAGTGGACAGGGATGCCCTTCGAGTGGGCGAACCTGGCAATCTTGATGTTAAAGCCCGGATAGTCAACAAGGATAACCACATCGGGGTTGAACGCCACGATGTCATTACAACACTCCTTCATCTGACCCAGTATGGTGCGCAGGTTCATCGCCACCTGCACAAAGCCGAAGAATGACATCTCGCGGTAGTGCTTCAAGAGGTTCTCCTTGCCACCCACCGCCGCCATCATATCGCCTCCGCAGAAACGAAACTGCGCCTCGGGGTCACTCTTGCGAATGCCCTTCATCAAGTTTGAGCCGTGCAAATCGCCCGAAGGCTCACCAGCGATAATGTAGTATTTCATACTTCATTATAATTCAAAATTCAAAATTACTTTTATTGTAGTTCTTCGTTCAAATCTCGAATTTAATAAAATACTCTATTCCTCTTTCTCTTTGCTTGACTTTGTTGTCAATATGATTTTAGATAAGATATTGGTCAATTCTCTACAATCAGGGAAAATACTATTGTACTCCGCCTCGGACAAATAGTCTGTTTTGTAAAGCAACTCAATCCAATATTCTGTCTCATAAGCCTCTTTTAACGAGATATTCATTTTTGCGACGAAATCTTTGCGCGATGAACTTCGAAGAGCTTCACAGATATTTGCGCCAATACTTGTCCCACTCCTCAATATCTGCACCGACATAACTCGCTCATCTTGTTTGTAGCGCAAATGTTTGTACAGATTCACGATTCTCACCGCGAAGTTGAAACTTTTTTCTTTTACTATATTTTCGCTTTTCATATCTGCACAATGAGGCATATCCAAAATCCAAGAATTAATCTTGAATTTTGAATTTTATCTAATAGGTCGGGTCGGAGTCTTTCGGTGCGCTCATACGCCTGCTCCTCCTTCCACTTCTCAATCTCGGCGAAGTTACCCGACAACAACACATCGGGCACGCGCCAGCCACGGAACTCCGATGGGCGTGTATATACTGGAGGGGCCAACAAATCATCCTGGAAGCAGTCGGTAAGAGCCGATGCCTCGTCACCGATAGCGCCCGGGATAAGGCGCACCACCGAATCGGCAATCACGCACGCCGCCAGCTCGCCACCAGTCAAAACATAGTCGCCAATGGAGATTTCGCGAGTGATGAGATGCTCACGGATGCGGTAGTCGATGCCCTTGTAGTGACCGCAGAGGATGATGATGTTCTCGCACATCGAGAGACGGTTTGCCTCGTGCTGGTTGTAGGTGATACCATCGGGCGAGGTGTAGATAATCTCGTCATAGTTGCGCTCCGACTGCAACTTCTCGATGAGTTCAAACACGGGCTCGCACTTCATCACCATTCCCGCCTCGCCACCAAAGGGATAGTCGTCGGTGGTTTTGCGTGGGTCGTGTGCATAGTCGTGCAGATTGTGAATGACAATCTCCACCAAACCCTTCTCCTGCGCACGCTTGAGGATTGACTCGCTCAGGGGCGATGCTACCAATTCTGGTACTACGGTAATAATATCTATTCTCATACTAACACTGTGGTTATGTAGTTCTAATTTATCTTCTTGTTTTATTTCAAACTCTCCAATATTCTCAACCCTGCTTGCGACCTTTGGTCGCATTTGCAAATCTGACCCACCCCTAAATCCCCGCCTCAGGCAGGGACTTTGGTCGCCATAAATGGCTCCAGAGTGGTAGTGGTTATATAAACCTGAATATTATATCCTTATCTGACTCTGGGTCGAGTGTCACCTCGCGTCCTGCCTCAAGCATAAACGCCTTGTAGCCCAACTCCGTGAACATCTCAATCATCTGGCGGCGGCTCTCTCCATCGGTCTCAACCAGCACCGTAGGATGGTGACACTCGATGATGGGTCGCAGTTCGGGCAGAACAACGCGCTCGTAGCCCTCGATGTCGCACTTTATGAAGTCCACGCACTCCAAATCGGCAAACAACTCGCTGCCGCGCTGCATCTGCGCCGTGAAGCGCACCGCATCCTTTGACAACTCGCCATCACTCACAAAGTTGCGTCCCGTGCCGAAGTATCCCGCCGAGGCTACCGAGTCATTCGCCATCTCGATGGTGCGGCACTCCTCGCCCAAGGCGTAGTTCATCAGCGTGACATTCTTGCGCTTGCCAACATTGCGCTTCAGCACCGAGAAAATCACGGGCACTGGCTCAACGGCATATACCCTGCCCTCCGTGCCGACCAAGTCCGCCAGCGGACAGGTGTAGTAACCAAGGTTTGCGCCGATGTCAATCACGGTATCTCCCTTTTTGACCAACTGCGGCAGATGATAGACATACTCCAAAGCCCTACCCTTGCGACCGAGCCCCAAGGCGCGGTAGAGGAAGAACAATCGGCTCACCACTCGCAGATAGTTCTCCAGCGAGAGGAGGCGATAGAGCAGTCGATGAAATAGTTTTCCCATTATATTACTCTAATCTTAAATACATCTTCTCAAGGTCGAGCGTCACCTTTCCTGCGCCCGACAAAAAATCAGCACCCATCACGCCATACCACGCCGACTCTGCGCCATTGGTATAAACATTAATCGGGTTAAAGACTATTGTCCTGCCCGCAATATCGAAAGCCAGGCCAGGCACACTCTTAACCTCAATCAGTTCACTGCCGCCCACACCCGAACGGCGAATCTTGCTACGCGAAGCAGCGGCACTCTCGATATCAACACGATACTGATTGTAAAAACGGCTTGACAGGTGACTCAAGCCTGCTCCCGTGTCAAGGTGCGCCACCATAGGCACGCCTCGGTATGCGATTTCGATGCCATAGTTACCCGTGTGGAACGAGAGGTTACGATGTTCGGGAGCCTCGCTTCGTTGCGCTGGCAGAACAACCTTACCCTCTTGGGTGTCAATCTGCATCTCGCCCATAGCACGCAGGATGTGAGTGCCCAATATGGCATCCATCCTCTCCACCGATGCATCATCCACAATCTTATCCATAATAAAGAACGAGGCGTTCTTGATAACCACATCGCCAATCTTCATCTTTGGCAAGATACCCACCTTGGCGTAGGTATTTCCAGCCACACCATTAACAGGCAACTCGTCAAGCACAACTTTCACACCCAAGCGTTTGGCTGCCTCCGCAGTTATGCAATTGGCAAAACAGCATCCCGTGTCGAAAATCATATCTACACTCTGCCTGCCAACCACGGATTTCGCCGTAAAAAGTGAGCCATTACCCACCTTGCTACTTGAGATTGCAAACCCTCTGTCGCGCTTCGATGGCTTAATCTTCACCGTTTTCTGCTTTGCCATCGCATCCATCCACTTTTGGTAGGGCGTTTGGCTCTCGTCACCACTCGCAGACAAAGGCTTCAGATACTCTCCCGCCTCGGCATAACGCTCCAGGGCAAGGGCGTTGTAATATGCTATATTGCGCATCGCGGTAATGACCCCAGCACCCAACTCCTTCTCATACTGCGCCAAGCCATCAATCAGAGCGTTGCTCTCCTCGTGACGACCCTCATAGTACGCCACCAGCGCATCCGCCAGATGCAGCAGATGGGGCACGATAGCCTCACGCAGAGCAGGCAACTCACGGCTCAAAGCGCCATAGTTACCACCGCTGATGTAGCCACTCACCCTATCATTAGCCTGCTGAGGCGTGAGCACAATGGCGTTCTGCGCAAAGCACAGACCGACGCAGAGTGTCAGCAGAAGGGATAGCAGAAGCCTCTTCATCGCAAGCCTTTAGCCCTTGTAGTTCACCTCGTTGTTAAGCACCTCAACCACAAATGGGTTGTACATAGACTCGTGACCAAGGTCGCTGGCATCGCCGTGACCAGGGTAAATCTTCACCTCGTCGCCAAGTGGCAGAATGTTCTCGATAATCGAGCGCATAATCCACGAGTAGTCGCCGCCTGGAAGGTCGGTGCGACCGATGCTCTCACGGAAGAGGGTGTCGCCTGTGAACAGGACATTCGACTGTGGCTCATAGAATGCCAGGTGACCAGGGGTGTGACCAGGCACAGAGATAATCTTGAGTTCGGTGTTGCCAAACTTCACAGACTCCTCGCCCTCCAAATCGATGTCGATAGCCTCTGGCAGGTCGCCAGCGCGGATACCGAACAACTCGGCACTTACGGATGCGCCCTTCAACAAGAACTCATCCTTTGAGCTCATTGCCAATTTAGCGCCGTAGCGGTTACGCAAGAAATCCACGCCAAGCAAGTGGTCAAAATGACCGTGGGTGTTGAGCGCCAGCACTGGCTTCAAGCCGTTGTCGGCGATGAACTTCGCCAAAACATCGTTCTCACGCTCGCCCATATTACCAGCGTCGATAACTACCGCCTCCATAGTCTCGTCCCAGACCACATAGGTGTTCTCCTGAATAGGATTGAATATCAATCGTGCAATCTTCATATCTTTACTTTGTTTCTGTGTTCAAATAAAACTTTGCCGAGAGGTTGTACTTGATGACAATCTGCTCGAAATCAACCTCAGGCTCTGCCTCCTCTATGGCGTCCGCCGACTCCAGCGCAACGGAGTTTTTCATCATCACGCGGGCACGGGTCGAGTACTCCACATCGGTTGAGTAGTCGTTAATCTCATAGCACGCGCCGATGGTCTGACCCACCGCCTCGGCGAGCTGCATCGCACGCATCTGGGCATTCTGCATAGCTGCCCTGCGAGCCTTGGCACGATGCTCCTCAAGGTTGGAGCAGGCTGCTCGCGTGATGTTCACATTCACCACACCCGCCTTGTCCAGCGCCTCAAAGACCTTGCGCGCCTCCTCTGCCGAGCCCACCTTCAGCTCATACTGCGTAGCCGACAACGAGCCTCGCTTGCGGTAGAACTCGCTCGACATACCCTGCACCGAGAGCTGCTCCTCGACATTGATGCCGCACTTTTTAAGGGCAGAGAGCATCTCCTTGCGCTGAATGAGCACCGAGACCTTGCCCTTGGTGTCGCTCTCGTCGAGTTTGATTGAGATATAAATCTCGTCGGGGGTAACCTTGAGCTGAGACGAGCCATTGACCGACACCGTAGGTATCATCTGCTGATACTGCGCCTTCGCGCTCTGCGCCAGGAGCATCATTGCGGCAAAAGCCACCGCGATAAAAAATCTTTTCATAGCCATTTCTGTTTTAGAGTTCATCCATAGAACGAACTCAACAGCCAAAATCGTGCATTAGCGACGCTTGAGTTTCACCACATTCTCCACATGGTGGGTGTGTGGGAACATATCCACAGGCTGCACCGCCACAACCTCATACTGACCATCCATCAACTGGAGGTCGCGTGCCTGAGTGGCTGGGTTGCAACTCACATATACGATGCGCTCTGGTGCGGCGCGGAGGATAACCTCAATCACTCGCTCATCAACGCCCGCGCGTGGTGGGTCGAGGATAATCACATCGGGACGGCCGTTGCGCTCAACGAACTCGTCAGAAAGAACATCCTTCATATCGCCGGCGTAGAACGATGTATTGTCGATGCCGTTGATAGCCGAATTGACCTTTGCATCCTCGATAGCCTCGGGCACATACTCCACACCCACAACCTTCTTGGCACGGCGTGCGCAGAAGTTGGCGATGGTACCAGTACCTGTGTAGAGGTCATACAAAACCTCATCACCCTTCAGGTCGGCAAACTCGCGAGTCACCTTGTAGAGCTCGTAAGCCTGCTCGGAGTTGGTCTGGTAGAAAGACTTTGGACCAACCTTGAACTGCAAGCCCTCCATCTGCTCGATGATGTGGTCCTTGCCCGCATAGCAGATATGCTCAAGGTCGCCCACCGAGTCGTTCCACTTGGTGTTCACCACATAGAAGAGCGATGTAATCTGCTCGAACTTCGCCTTCAGCATCTCCATCAATGCCACGATGCGCTCCTGATCGTTCTCGTTGAATACCACGATAACCATCACCTCGCCCGTAGAGGCTGTGCGGATGATGATGTTACGCATCAAGCCCTGATGCTCGCGGCAGTTGTGGAACGAGTAGCCGTTCTCGATGCAGAACTGCTTCACTGCGTCACGGATGCCGTTTGATGGCTCTGCCTGCAGGTAGCACTTATTGATGTCAAGCACCTTGTCGAAGCAGTTAGGGATGTGGAAACCGAGGGCTGGCTGACGCTCGATGTCGCCACCCTGGGCAATCTCCTCGTAGGTGAGCCAGCGCTTGTCGGCGAATGTGAACTCCAGCTTGTTGCGGTAGAACTGCTGCTTTGCCGAGCCGAGGCAAGGCTTGATTTCAGGCAACTCAACCTTGCCGATGCGGGTGAGCTGATCCTTCACCTGCTCGGTCTTGAAGCGCAGCTGCTCGCTGTAAGGGAGGTTCTGCCACTTACATCCGCCACACACTCCAAAGTGAGGGCAGAAAGGCTCCTCGCGCAGAGGCGAGCGCTTAACGAAATTCACCACAACACCCTCCATAAAGCGGCGGCGCTTGTTGCGTATCTGCACATCCACAACATCGCCTGGCACGGTCATCGGCACAAACACGACCTGCTCGTTATAGCGACCCATTGCCTTGCCCTCGGCTGCCAGAGTGGTAATCTCCAGCGCCTCGATGAGTGGATAATTTTGTCTTTTTCTTGCCATATTCCAATTAATTTATTGCTCTCTTTTTTGATTTGATTCTAAACTTTGCCATCAGTTCATCGCCCGCAACCAGAACAATCACGGCAACGATGATTATAACGATTCCGAAGAATATCCTCCACGACATAGGCTCGCCGAAGACCAGCGTTCCGCACAGCACCGCCGTAACGGGCTCACTCGCACCGAGGATGGAGGTCACGGTAGAACCCACATATCTGATTGACATCACCAGCGCCGTGCACGACACCACCGTAGGCACTATCGCCAGCAAAAGTATCAAGCCCCACGACTCCCACGATGGCACACTCTGCAACGACATACCGAAGTCGGCCCTGAAGAAGAAGATGACCGCACCAACAACCAATGACCAAAAGGCCAATTTCGCACTTGGCATCTTGCGGATGCGTGAGCGGTTGGTGATAACGATGTAGAGGGCGTAGACCAGCGCCGCAGCGAAGGTGAGTATCACACCCATAATGCTCATCTGCTCCTGCCCATCCGAGACATAGAGCATACCGATGCCCACCAGCGCCAACACAAGCGAGATGGCTCTACCCCAACTCATACGCTCGCCATATAGCAGCGTCATAATGAGTGCCGTGATTACGGGATAGACAAAATACATCGTCGAGACCAAGCCCGTAGGCATATAGTCGAATGCCATAAACATAAAGACCGACGAGAAGGCGAACAACACGCCGAGCAGCAGCACCAGCGGCACATCCTTCAGCGAGATTGCCAACGAGCGGCGGCGCGCCAACTGGATGAGTGCCATCACGGCGGCAGCCATCAGGTAGCGGTAAAAGAGCAACGAGTCGAAGCCGACACCCTCATTGAGCACTGGCACCGAGAAGAGCGGAATCATACCATAGGTCGCTCCCGAGATTGCTCCGCAAATATATCCCTTCAGTTTATCGCTTATCATTTTCTTGCACTAAAGTGTAATTATCGTACAAAGATAGAAAAAATAGTCGTCATCTCCTACACCACAGGGCGGTTTTTCTTCTCGCCCATCAAGATTATATCTTGAGGGTCGATTTTTTACATCTTTTTTGCCGCCAGATGAGATTTATTCGCCGAAAATATTAACTTTGTAGAAACTTTTAACCGCAACCGAAATGAAATACAACTTTTTCACATTGCTTGCAGTGGCATTCACCACTCTGCTCCTTACGGGTTGCACCCCAGCGGAGGCAGACCTCACACAAGTTGACAGTTTCACAAAAGCAAAACCCGTTTGGGCCGAGGGTCGAGAAACGGAGCGCAACCTCACACTCTCATTCCGCGAAGAGATAAAGGCGGGCTGGGTGAGCGAGGCATACATCCGCCTCACGGCTTCGTGCGACTACCGCCTGAAGATTAACGGCGAGTTCGTGGCGCACGGACCAAGCGTAGCGGCACACGACTACTATCGCATTGACTGCTACAACATTAAGCCACACCTGAAGTGGGGCAAGAACATCATCGCACTGGAGGTTGCGGGCTACAATGACGACAGTTACTATCTGCTCAACCAGCCATCATTCCTGCAGGCCGAAGTCGAACTCAACGGCGAGGTTGTGGCGGCTACGGGCAGCGAGTTTGAGGCTTACGACCTCGGGCAGCGCAAGCAGGATGTAAGGGAGTTCAGTTTCCAGCGCCCACACATCGAGCACTACACCCTCTCGCCCGACTTTGAGGCGTGGGCAACGGAGAAAAACTGGCACGGCGCAGAGGCGGTAACGCTTGCCGAGCAGCCAGCGAAAAACCTCCTCGCAAGAGGTGTTCCCCACCCCGACTACACGCTGCACAACGCATCGCAAATGGAGAACGGAGTGTGGAAATTCAAGTGCAACAGCACGGGATTTCTGGGACTGAAGGTGAAGGTCACAGAGTCTGCATCGGTGCGCTTCCTTTTCGATGAGATATTGGATGAAAATTCACGCGTAAACAGCAATCGCTTTGGATGTTACGCTTGCCTGACCTATGAGTTAGAAGCTGGCGAATACACCCTCGAATCGTTCGAGCCATACACTATGCAGTATGTCGAGATGGCGGTGGATAAGGGCGCTTGCGAGTTGGAGCAGGTCTATATGCGCGACTACTGTGGCTCACACGCTACGCGCGCCACATTCCACAGCGACAGCGAGTCTACAAACGCCCTCTTTGAGGCGGCACGCGAGACACATCGTCAGAATGCGCTGGATATATTTATGGACTGCCCATCGCGAGAGCGTGCGGGTTGGTTGTGCGACAGTTATTTCTCGGCTCGCGTGGCATTCGACCTCTCGGGCTACACTCACATTGAGAAGAATTTCCTTGAGAACTTCCTCCTGCCAGAGGAGTTCAAGCATCTTGATAAGGGTATGCTGCCTATGTGCTACCCAAGCGACCACCCCAACCATAACCATATCCCAAACTGGGCTATGTGGTTTGTGTTGGAGCTGGAGGAGTACCTCCACCGCAGCGGTGACCGCGAGTTGGTTGACCAGGCGAAGCAGAGGGTCTACGACCTTGTGGACTACTTCAAGCCATTCCTCAACGAAGATGGTCTGCTGGAGAAACTCACCCGCTGGGTGTTCGTAGAGTGGTCGGCGGCGAATAGTTTTGTGCAGGATGTGAACTATCCATCCAATATGCTCTACGCCAAGATGTTGGAGGTGGTGGGTCGCCTCTACGATGACCCAGCCCTGACCGCTCAGGCGGAGCAGGTGCGCAAGACCATCATCGAGCAGTCATTTGATGGAGAGTTCTTTGTGGACAACGCCCACCGCAACGCCAAGGGTAAGCTGGAGCTCACACGCAACCGCACCGAGACCTGCCAGTACTACGCCTTCTATCTCGGCACGGCAACACCCGAGAGCCACCCCGAGTTGTGGGCAAAGATGCTCGACAAGTTCGGCCCGGTACGCAAGACAAACAACGAATTCCCAGAGATACACGAATCGAACGCCTTCATCGGCAACTACCTGCGTATGGAGTTGCTCTCGCAGGCAGGTCGCGCGAAGCAGATTTTGGAGGAGAACAGCTCCTACTACCTGCCTATGGCGGAACTCACGGGCACATTGTGGGAGAATATGACCACCTCGGCAAGCTGCAACCACGGCTTCGCGGCACACATCGCACGCGTGTTGTATCGTGATGCGCTGGGCGTCTACGACATCTCGCCAGCAGAGAAG
>JAFYOF010000124.1 GCA_017560305.1 Alistipes sp. | reverse complement strand
GGGATTTGTTGTTTTCTTCAACTCCCGCGCCACGCAACATCGTGCCTCTGAGCAGGTGAAGGGTCTGCAGGTGGAACTCGTTGACAGTCTTCCCGATGAGACTCTTATGTCGAGAAAACTTGTTGAGCAGTGGATTTCGCAGGCGGGCATCCATACCGTGGGCGTGACCATCAACGAGGTCGATTTGGTCGGCATCGAGAAGGCTATCCGTGGCAACGGTTTTGTCGATAGGGCGAGTGCCTATGTGACCCACGATGGCGTGTTGCACATCGAGGTGAGCCAGCGCAAGCCCGTGATGCGACTGGTGGTTGATGGCTACGATTGCTATGTGACGCAGGAGGGTTTTGTATTCCCTTCGCCGGGCCGCTCGGCGGTCTATGTGCCTGTGGTGTCGGGTAGTTACGCTCCCCCAGCGCCACGCGACTATGTGGGTCAGGTGAAGGTGCATATCGACACCCTCATCGAGGCCTCAAACGAAAGAATCCACCAATTGCAGCTCCAGAAGAAGCCATTTTTTGACCGCGAGCAGGAGATTGCCGACTCGGTCAGAGAGGTGCGTAGGATGAAGGTTGACAAGAAGGGGCGTATTCTTGGTGTAGGTGTGCGTTACAAGGGCTGGTTTGAGAGCGATGAGGAGTACAATCAGCGCATCATTGCCAAGCGTCTGGAGAAGAATGCCCTCTATCGCAGGTATCGTTACTGGCGAGCCGTGAACGACAAAAACATCGCCGCCATCACCGCGCGTCAGGATATTGAGCGGGATAAGCAAAAAAAGTTGCAGAAAAGATATGAAGATTTCACGAAACTCATTAACTTTGTGAAATATATTGAAAAGGACTCATTTTGGAGTGCCGAGATCGTTCAGATTGTGGCATCTACGATGAGCAGTGGCGACTTGCAGTTGCAACTCATCCCTCGTACGGGCAGCTATACCATCGACTTCGGTCAGGTGGGCGATGTGAAGCAGACGAAGGAGAAGCTGGATAGATTATATGCCTTTTACCAGAAGGGTCTTACTAACCTCGGTTGGGAGACCTTTAGCACTATTTCTGTCCGTTACAAAGGTCAGGTGGTGTGTCGCAAGTAGGCCGTCAAATGAATTAGCAGAAAAATTAAAAACGAAAATATAGTAGCCGTGGAGAAGAAAAATTATATTGTTGCCATAGATATCGGCACATCGGAGGTTGTTGTGGCAGTTGGCTCACAGGGTGAGGATGGAGTAATCAATATCGAGACCATCGTCACCGAGAATTGTGATGGCGTGTTGGCAGGTCTGGTTGATAACAGCCAGATGGTGACCGACTCTTTGCGTCGTGCGCGCGAGCGTGCCGAGCAGGAGGTGGGCATCGCAATCACCGACGCCTATGTGACCATTTCAGGTAAGTTCGTGCGTTGTGCGCGTTACACCGACCATGTCTTTGTTGAGGATGCTGACAACTGCATCTCAAAGCGCGATGTTGCAGCCTTGAGCGAGCGTATGCGCAATGTGAAGTCGGTCGATGGTGAGGTGATTATGGAGTATTTCCCAATCAACTACAAGGGCACATCGGGTGCCGAGATGAAGAATCCTGTGGGAAGTTACAGCCCTCAGCTCTCATCAACCTATAATTTCATTCTCTGCGAGCACACCGCAAAGGATCGCTTGTTGCGTGTCTTTATGGGTGCTGGCATCAAGATTCGCAATCTCTATGCGGGCGCAGCCGTTATCGGCGAGTCTGTACTCAATAGCGACGAGAAGGAGGAGGGTGTAGCAGTAGTTGACATCGGTGCTGGTGTTACCGATGTGGCTGTCTACTATGGCGGCGTGTTGCGCTACATCGCCACAATCCCTATGGGTGGCTCGGTTGTAAATGCCGATATCCGCGCCTATGCGGGTACTATCCCAGCCAAGATGGTCGAGTCTTTGAAGTGCCGTTACGGTTCGGCTTTGGTCGAGATGACTCCCGATGACCTGATCAAGGTGAATGGCGGCAGCCGTGCTATCAAGCCTATCCAGCGTCTGAACCTCGCAGCAGTTATCGAGGCTCGTATGTCGGACATCGCAGAGTATGTATGGTCGGAGATTAAGGAGTCGGGTTATGCAGGCAAGTTGGCGGCAGGTATCGTCCTCACGGGTGGTGGTGCTTCGCTTGACCATATCGCAGACCTCTTCCAGAAGGTGACCAAGCAGGAGGTGCGTGTATCGTGCGCCGAGATGGGTGTTGCTACCGAGTCGTTGGAGAAGGTCGCTTCGCCTAACCTCTCGATGGTTGTGTCGTTGTTGTTGCGTGGTGCGAAGGTTGGCCCTTGCCCAGTGGGTGTGTTGCAGACCCCAGTGCGCAGCGTGAAGCAGGAGACAGTGGTTGAGAATCCAATCGGAACAAGCGTAGTTCCTCCAATTAGCCCTGCCGAGCCAGTAGCTCCATCCCAGCCATCAGCACCTTCAACCCCAGCTCAGCAGCCAGACGCAGAGCCTGCGCCTAAGACTGTGGCTGATGTGGTAGCCGAGAAAATTGCTAACGCTCCAAAGGAGGAGGACGATGTCCCTGAAGAGGATGATATTCCTCGCAAGCCACGCCGACGCATCTTGGGAATTCTCAAGGAGTGGATGGATGATGCTTTCCGTCAGGAGGACCGTTACGGAGACGATGATGATGAATATTAATAGTTACTCAATATAATGGAAGATTTGGTGAATGAGTTGTCGATGCCTAAAACAGGCTCGTCTATAATAACAGTTATTGGAGTTGGTGGTGCAGGTGGTAATGCCCTCAACTATATGTGGAACATCGGTATCAAGGATGTAAACTTCCTGGCTTGTAATACCGATCAGGGTGCGCTGGATAACCTCGACATCCCTAACGAGAACAAAATCGTGATGGGTCCTGGTCTGGGTGCTGGTAACGACCCAAAGCGTGGTGAGGAGCTCGCTGTGGAGGCTCTGCCCGAGATTAAGCAGTTCCTTGAGTCGCGTGGCACCAAGATGGTGTTTATCGCCGCTGGTATGGGTGGTGGTACTGGTACCGGTGCATCGCCTGTGATTGCCAGAATGGCTCACGAGATGGGTCTGCTCACGGTTGCTAATGTGACCTCTCCACTTTTGGGCGAGGGTCGTGCGCGTCAGGAGCAGGCACAGCGTGGTATCGAGGAGTTGCGCAAGTATGCCGACTCGTTGCTGGTTATCAACAACGAGAGCATCCGCGAGATGTATGGTAAGCTCTCAATCAAGAAGGCATTCGGTAAGGCGGATGACATATTGGCTGCCGCTACCAAGGGTATCGCCGAGATTATTACCGTGAAGGAGGCCTTCATCCGTGTCGACTTTGCCGATTTGGAGCGAGTTATGCGTGGCAGCGGTCGTGCCCATATGGGTGTGGCATCAGCCGAGGGCGAGGGTCGTGCCGAGGAGGCAGCACGCCGCTCATTGTGCTCGCCACTCTTGAACCGTGGTCTTATCTCTGGTGCAAAGAAGATTTTGTTGAATGTGGCTGCGTCAAGCATCGACGACATCAGTTACGACGAGGGTATGGAGGTGCTCAACTACATCCAGAAGTACGCAAGTTACCGCGACGAGAATGGTGTGGAGCACAACGCCGATATCATCTGGGGTGTAAGCTCAAAGCCTCTGCCTGATGGTGTGTTGGAGGTTGTGGTTGTTGCTACGGGCTTTTCTGATGAGGAGGTTGACCAGCATACATCTTACCGCGAGGAGGTTGATATTGTTCAGGAGGCTGAGATTGAGGTTGTAAAGCCAATCGAGAAACCTCAGCAGATGGTGAATCCTTTGCAGCAGAATACAACACAGTCGGCTGCAGCTGTGCTTGAGCACAGATCATCTCGTTACGACAACATCGAGAAGGAGTTGCGCGTGCCATCGTATGTGCGCCGTGGCGATGTTAAGTTTGTCACCGACAATGCAGGCTCTCACAAGGCAGTCTACAACGAGGAGCCTTCACAGGCAACCGAGGCGGTTGACAACAGCTTGTTCTAAAATAGCATATTTTGGAAAGTAGTATCATATATCAAGGTTTCACGCTCGATGTCGGCATTATGCTGACAGTGAGCGTGATACTTCTTTGTATCTCGGCGTTGGTGTCGGGCTCTGAGGTGGCGTTCTTCTCCCTGACGGCGCGTCAGAAGAGCGAGATGGAGGATAGTGGCGACAGCCGTGATGAGTCCATCTTGAATCTGCTGGAGAATGTGGATGAGTTGCTGGCTACGATTCTGGTGGCTAACAACCTTGTGAACATCTGCATCGTTATCCTCACCTCGAACATCCTCGACGCGATGTTCAGTTTTGGCAGCGTCGGCTTGGAGTTCTTGATCAAGTCGGTGCTTGTGACATTTCTTTTGCTCCTGTTTGGTGAGATTCTGCCGAAGGTCTTTTCGCAGAGCACGCCACGCGAGTTCGCCCGCTTTGTGGTCTATCCCATCCGCTTCTTCCGCTGGCTTGCCTATCCGCTCTCGAAGGTGCTGGTGCGCACGGGCGGTCGCCTGAGCCGTATGGCTACGCGTGCCGATGATATCTCGATGGAGCAGTTGGCCGATGCCGTAGATTTGGCGCGTGGTGCATCGCAGGCGGAGCATCAGATGCTCTCGGGCATCATCAATTTCGTGAATACCGAGGTGGAGGAGATTATGCGTCCCCGTGTGGATATCACCGCTCTGGACATCAAGGCTACATTCGAGCAAGTGAAGGCGGTAATCATCGACTCCGGCTACTCACGCATCCCCGTTTATGACGAGGATCTGGACAATATCAAGGGCGCACTCTATGTCAAGGATTTGCTCCCTTACATCAACAACGGCAACGAATACGGCTGGCAGCAGCTGCTGCGCAAAATCTATTTCATACCCAAGCACAAGAAGATTGACGACCTGTTGCGCGATTTTCAGGAGAATAAGATTCACATCGCCATCGTGGTGGATGAGTACGGCGCAACGCAGGGTCTGGTCTCACTGGAGGATATTCTTGAGGAGGTTGTGGGTGAAATTTCCGACGAGAGCGATGTTGACGAGTCGTTCTACGAACGAGTGAATGCCAACACCTATATCTTCGATGGCAAGACCCACATCGGCGACTTCGAGCGTGTGCTCAACCTCGAGGAGGATTGTATGCAGGATGTGCAGGGCAGAGCCGAGACCCTGGCGGGACTGATGATGGAGCTCAAGCGCGACCTTCTGAAGAAGGGCGATGTGGTTGAGACCCACAATATCCGTTTTACCGTTCACGCGATGGATGCCCATCGTGTCGAGAAGATTAAGGTGGTGGTAGGCAAGAGCGGTGAAAAATAATCTGATGATATATCCCACCCCGTGGGGGCAGGTGGCAGTTGCTCCGATTCCCGATGCCGAGGCGTTGGAGAGTGGCGCTACCGGCGAGGAACTTCGCTCCGTTGCGGGCATCACATCCCCCTCACGACGCATCGAGCGACTGGCGTGGCGAGCATTGTTAAGGTCTCTGTCGCCCCTTGCTCAGGTGGAGTATCTGCCCAATGGCAAGCCCGAACTGAAAAATTCCGATACACATATCTCCGTATCCCATTGTCGCGATTGTGTGGCTGTGGCGCTGGGTGAAAAGCCTTGTGGTGTGGATGTCGAGCGCCTTGACCGCAATTTCTCAAGGGTGGCGGAGCGTTATCTCTCCCCAAGTGAGGCGGCTCTCGCTGCCGATGAACATTGGGCGGCGGTTGTGTGGTGTGCCAAGGAGGCACTCTTTAAGATGGCGGGGCGTGAGGGCGTCGATTTCCTGCGTGATATGCAGATTGTCGCCGTTGAGCCACCCGTTGATTTCGTGCAGGGCAGATGGCACCTTGTGGCGCGCCTCTTCGGCGAGAAGGTCGAGTTGCGTGGTGTGGTGATTGATGCCGAGCATATCCTTGTTTTTACTTTGTAGCGCATTATCTTGCCGATTTTTTCGTATCTTTGCACCCATTATGAGCGTTCAAGATTCACCTTTATCATTGGGTACCGACAGCCTCTCGAAGTTGCTGTTCCGTTATGCTATGCCTGCAATCATCGCGCAGGTGGCTGCTTCATTATATAATATTGTTGATAGTATCTTCGTGGGTCAGGGCGTAGGTCCTCTGGCTATCACTGGTCTGGCTCTCACTATGCCGATGATGAACCTCACGGCGGCGTTTGGTGCGATGGTGGGTGCGGGCTCGGCGGCGCTTACCTCTATTCGTCTGGGTCAGGGCAACAAGACTGCGGCGGAGAATATTCTGGGTAATGTCGTGCTGCTGAATGTGGTGCTGGGCGTGGTGCTGATGGGCTTTGGTCTGCTCTATCTCGATGAGCTGTTGTACTTCTTCGGTGCGAGTGAGCAGTCGCTGCCTTACGCGCGCGAGTATATGCGTATTATATTGTAT
>JAFYOF010000123.1 GCA_017560305.1 Alistipes sp. | reverse complement strand
TTTGGTAAATCTACACCAACTATACGTGCCATAAATTCTTTACTTTAATTAATCGTTTGAATATTACCCTTGGCGCATTTTGAACTTAGGATTCTTCTTGCAGATCACATACAACTTACCCTTACGGCGTACGATCTTGCAATCCTCACTTCTCTTCTTGATTGATGCTTTTACTTTCATAATTTTCAAGCAATCTTAATTATTTGTACCTAAAGGATATGCGACCCTTACTCAAATCGTAGGGGGTCATCTCCACTTTGACCTTATCTCCTGGCAGGATCTTGATGTAATGCATACGCATCTTGCCAGAGATATGTGCCGTGATAACGTGTCCGTTATCCAATTCGACACGGAACATCGCGTTTGACAACGCCTCGATGATTGTTCCGTCTCTTTCAATAGCAGTTTGTTTTGCCATAGAGTCTTTTACTTAATGTTAAGTGCCTGTTCGATTATATTAAAGTCTGTCAACACGTCTGGACCATCGCGGCGGACTGCCACTGCAAACTCGAAGTGGGCTGATGGTTTGCGGTCCTTGGTGCGGACGGTCCAACCATCCTTCTCAAACACCACTGCTTTCGTACCCATATTAATCATAGGCTCGATGCAGATAACCATTCCCTCCTTCAACAGCGGACCCCTGCCTCTTGCGCCGTAGTTGGGCACCTCGGGATCTTCGTGCATTTTTCGTCCCAATCCGTGACCAATCAATTCGCGCACTACGCCGTAGCCGAAACTTTCGGCGTAAGACTGCACAGCTGCCGATATGTCGCCGATGCGATTACCAGCCTTCGCCTGTGCCGTACCTCTACGAAGAGCTTCTTTGGTGACTTCAAGAAGTTGGCGTGCCTCGTTGCTAACTTCGCCCACGGCAAACGTATATGCCGAATCACCAACAAACCCCTTCATATATGTACCCAAGTCCACCGACACGATGTCGCCTTCCTCGATGACTCTGCTGCCAGGGATACCGTGTACCACCTGCTCATTGACCGAGATGCAAGCAGAAGCGGGATAGCCTTGATAACCCAGGAACGCTGGCACTGCGCCATTGTCGCGGATAAACTCGTCGGCTATGCGATTAAGCTCGCCTGTTGTGATGCCTGGGCGGATGTTCTTACCAACCTCGGCAAGCGCACGGCTCACCAGAATGTTGTTCTCGCGCAGGATCTCAATCTCTTCGTCGGTCTTTAGATAAATCATCGTTGTGTTGATTTTGCTTGCTACGCACCGCAGTGATTTCGTTTGACGCCATCGCAGCGGCGCGCGCTCACAATACTTTAATTATTCAGGCCCGATTTTTAATTTCTCTCCAACCGGTGACTCATTAGTTACGACCCTGGATGCGACCAGTCTTCATAAGACCGTCATAGTGACGCATCAAGAGGTAGCTCTCAATCTGCTTCAGAGTGTCAAGAACTACACCCACCATAATCAACAACGATGTACCGCCATAGAAATAAGCGAACTGCTGCTGAACGCCCAAGAACTTCATAGCCAACGCTGGCATAATTGCTACCAAAGCCAAGAAGATTGAACCTGGAAGAGTGATTCTTGTCATAATGGTGTCGATATAGCTTACGGTCTGCTTACCTGGCTTAACACCTGGGATAAAACCACCGTTACGCTTCATATCGTCAGCCATCATTTGAGGGTTGATGATAATCGCAGTATAGAAATAGGTAAATGCGATTACCAACACAGCAAGTGTAAAGTTGTACCAGAAGCCCTGCATGTGGAATGCAGCCTGCAAACCAGGAATGAAGGCTGGAATCATAACAAGAGCCTGAGCGAAGATGATTGGCATTACATTTGCCGCGTTCATCTTCAATGGGATGTACTGGCGTACACCACCGTACTGCTTGTTACCAACGATACGCTTCGCATACTGTACAGGCACCTTGCGGACAGCCTGAATTACAGCTATCGATACCATAAACACCAAGAACAGCAGGGCAAGCTCGACCACGAACATGATCAGTGAGCCAGTCGATGTGCTGACGCGAGCTGTGAACTCTGCGAGCAACGCTTGAGGCAGACGAGCTACAATACCGATCATAATGATCATTGATACACCGTTACCGATGCCCTTGTCCGTAATACGCTCACCGAGCCACATTGTAAACATTGTACCTGCGATGAGAATAACTGTTGCATAGGCGAAGAAGTAGAATGTACCTCCGTAAACGAATGCCTGTGGCATCTGCATGTGGAGGTTGGCCACATATGCTGGACCCTGGATGCACAATACACCGATGGTCAGCAAGCGTGTCCACTGGTTCATCTTGCGGCGACCACTCTCACCCTCCTTCTGCAACTTCTGAACTGCTGGTACCATGATACCCAACAGCTGAATGATGATCGAAGCGGTGATGTATGGCATAACTCCGAGTGCCAAGATGGCTGCGTTGGCAAATGCACCACCAGAGAATACGTCGAGCAAGCCGAGCAAGGCGTTGCTATCCATCTGGTTTGCCAAGGCTGAATCAGTACCCAACATATTTGGGTTGATACCCGGGATTACCACAAAACATCCCAAACGATATACAAGCAGGAGACCTACGGTGTAGAGAACACGCTTGCGGAGCTCCTCGATCTTGTATATGTTTTTCAAAGTTTCAACGAGTTTTTTGTTGGTAGCAAGCAACAGTACTACAACTGCAACTAACACACCAGCAATAACATAACCGTTCATAATTAGTTTCTTTTATTTAGTTTACAACTTTGCTACGCTACCACCTGCAGCAACGATAGCTGCCTCGGCGCTCTGCGAGAAAGCGTGAGCTGTAACTGTCAAAGCCTTAGATACGCTACCGTTACCCAAGATCTTAACACGGTCGTTTGATGAGATAAAACCTGCTGCTACGAGAGTCTCAACAGTGATTACTGTGAGCTCCTTCTTTGATGCGAGCTCCTCCAATGTAGAGAGGTTGATTGGCTTGTACTCAACGCGCTTCAAGTTCTTGAAACCGAACTTAGGCAAGCGACGCTGCAAAGGCATCTGACCACCCTCGAAACCAAGCTTCTGAGAGTAACCTGAACGAGACTTTGCACCCTTCATACCACGAGTCGAGCAACGACCGTGACCTGAACCTACGCCTCGACCTACACGCTTGTCGTGGTGAGTAGAACCCTTAGCGGGCTTCAAATTATTGAGTTCCATTTTCTGAAATTCTTTTTGTGGTTAAACTTATTTTACCTCCTCAACTACTACGAGGTGCTTCACGCGCTCGATCATACCCTTGATGATTACTGAGTCGCTGTGCTCTACAGTCTGGTTAATCTTGCGAAGACCCAAAGCTGCGAGATTCTTGCGCTGCTGCATTGTTGTGCCGATCTGGCTACGAACCTGAGTGATTTTCAACTTTGCCATTGTCTTACTTTGAATTAACCGTTAAACACCTTATTCATTGAGATACCGCGTACCTGCGCTACGCTGCGTGCGTCACGCAACTCGCACAATGCTGATACAGTAGCCTTTACCAAGTTGTGTGGGTTAGATGAACCCTTGCTCTTTGCGAGGACATTCTTGATACCTACTGACTCCAATACTGCACGCATCGCACCACCGGCGATGATACCTGTACCAGGAGCAGCTGGGCGAATCATAACCTCAGAACCGCTGTAACGCATCTCCTGCTTGTGAGGAATTGTACCGTTGATCACTGGGATCTTAACCAAATTCTTCTTTGCATCCTCAACACCCTTCGCGATAGCTGAAGTAACCTCCGATGCCTTACCAAGACCGTAGCCTACAACACCGTTCTCGTTACCTACTAC
>JAFYOF010000122.1 GCA_017560305.1 Alistipes sp. | reverse complement strand
ATCATCGTTCGCAAGGGCGCTAAGCTTACTATCAACGGCGAGGGTACCATCGAGGCAGTTTCTGGCAACGACGGCTACGCCATCATCTCTGAGGGTGAGCTCGTTATCAACGGCGGTACTTACAAGGCAGGTGTAGACGCTGGCGACGCACCTAACGCTGTTATCTACGCTCGTGGCGAGGGTAAGGTATTCGTAAACGGTGGTGAGTTCCCTAACGAGAACAACAGCACATTCGTTCTCAACAAGAAGGATGCTGACCGTGCTACTACTACTATCGAGGTTCGTGGTGGTCACTTCTGCAACTTCGACCCAGCAAACAACGCTGCTGAGAACGCTGGCACTTGCTTCGTAGCTGATGGTTATGTTAGCCTTCCAGCTGAGGACAACTGCTTCGAGGTTGTTGAGTTGGCTGGCGAGATTACTTTGCCTGCAAACCTTACACCTGCTAAGTCATTGGTTGTACTCGAGGGCAAGTCTCTTAAGCTCAACTTGGGTGGCTTCAACATCATCAACGCTGGTGCAACTGAGGATCTTGGCGTAGCTGATGGTATCATTGTTTACGGTAAGTTGGAGATTAACGGCGAGGGTACCGTTCAGGGTAAGACTCGCTCTGTATGGGCTCGTGGCAATACCAACGCAGAGGTTACCATCAACGGTGGTAACTATGTAGGTGCTGTTGTAGACGGCGGTTGCGAGGTTATCTATGCAAGCGGCAATGGTAAGATTGCTATCAATGGCGGTACTTTCGAGGCAGCAAATATGGACGATAGCTCATTTGCAGCTCCTCAGTACGCAGTATTGAACCTCCACGGCAATGGTAAGGATGGTTGCGACATCAAGGTTTACGGTGGCTCATTCAAGAACTTCGACCCAGCTAACAACATTTCAGAGAATCCTAAGCACAACTTCTGCGCTGAGGGTTGCATTTCATTGGCTGACGGCGAGTGGTTCAATGTTGTTTCAGGTGCTGTTGTAACTAACGCAGACGAGTTCAAGGCTGCTGCTTCAAACGCAAACCTCGACTACATCGTTGTTGCTGCCGACCTCAACTTCGGTACTTCTACCGCAACTGTTACCACTAATAAGATTATCCTCGGCAACGGTCATAAGCTAACAGCTGGTGGTACTACCTCTTCTAAGAACTATGGTCTTGGCTTCTCAGCTGCTAAGGGCGAGGTTAACGACCTCGTTATGATTGGCGGTGGTGGTATCTACGCCAACAACGGTGCTGAGCTTGAGGTTAACAATGTTACCCTTAAGGTTAAGTACAGCGCATCAGGTCGTCATATGTTCTATGTTAACAACGCTACTTTGACCGTTAATAGCGGCGAGTTCGATGTTCTTAGAACTGGTTGCTGCTACTTCTCAATGGAGAACAACGCTCGCGCGTATGTTAAGGGTGGTACTTTCGAGGATATGATGGCAAAGGGCGATGAGCCTGTTTATACTGCATCTGGCGCTCAGCTCGAGATTTCTGGCGGTAAGTTCCAGGTAGGCACAGTGAATTACAAGTTTGACCCAACACCTTGGCTTGCTGAGGGTTATCAGGCAATTCGCGTTGGCAACTATATGGAGGTAAGCAGCCTTTAGTCTTCTGTCTCATATAGACAATATTTAACACAAACTGCGCTCTTCGGGGCGCAGTTTTTTTTGCGTTATAACGAGGTGGCGAGGTGCAATATTCAACTCCTCTACCCTACGACTATCGTGCTACTGTGAGACAAAATCGGCTAAGAGAGTTGAGGTGAGGTGCGAATTATTAAAAAAAATTATGAATTCTTAATTGCTTTATCCGAATTGTTTTCGTAACTTTGTCACGATTTGTGCTATGGAAAAGATCTCGTCGAGACCTAAGTCCATAAACAAGTAAAGCAAAAATAAAACAAAGTATTGACATACAATAAATTAAAAAGACAAAGACTATGATTTACTCACACGAAGTGCAGCAGATGTGCTGCGTGAAGAAGGGTGCTAACCACGAGTCTGCACCTATCCCAGAGGAGGGAAAATGGGTACGCGCAAAGGAGATTAAGGATATCTCTGGTCTTACCCACGGCATCGGCTGGTGCGCACCTCAGCAGGGCGCGTGCAAGCTCACGCTTAATGTTAAGGACGGTATCATCGAGGAGGCTTTGGTCGAGACTATCGGCTGCTCTGGTATGACTCACTCTGCCGCTATGGCATCGGAGATTCTCCCAGGTAAGACTATCCTCGAGGCGTTGAACACCGACCTCGTTTGCGACGCTATCAACACCGCTATGCGCGAGCTCTTCAAGCAGATTGTTTACGGTCGTACTCAGTCAGCTTTCTCTGAGGGTGGTCTCGTAATCGGCGCATCGCTCGAGGACCTCGGTAAGGGTCTCCGCTCACAGGTAGGTACTATGTTCGGTACAAACGCTAAGGGTACTCGCTACCTCGAGATGGCTGAGGGTTACTGCACCCGTATGGCTCTTGACGCTAACGACGAGGTTATCGGCTACGAGTTCGTTCACCTCGGCAAGATGATGGACTTCATTAAGAAGGGCATCGAGCCAGCAGTGGCATTGGAGAAGGCTAAGGGCTCATACGGCCGCTTCAACGATGCTGTCAAGTATATCGATCCTCGTCACGAGTAATCGGAGGGCGTTCCTAAGTTATTAACCATTAAATTTCAGGAAAATTATGGCATTATTTGAGAGCTACGAGCGCAGAATCGATAAAATCAACACTGTGCTTGCACAATACGGTATCAACTCAATCGAGGAGGCTAAGGCTATCTGCGACCAGAAGGGCATCGACCCTTACAAGATGTGTGAGGAGACTCAGCCTATCTGCTTCGAGAACGCTAAGTGGGCCTATGTCGTAGGTGCTGCTATCGCAATCAAGAAGGGCTGCACTAACGCTGCTGACGCCGCTGAGGCTATCGGCGAGGGTCTTCAGGCATTCTGCATCAACGGCTCAGTAGCCGAGGATCGTAAGGTAGGTATCGGCCACGGTAACCTTGCAGCACGCCTTCTCCGCGAGGAGACACAGTGCTTCGCATTCCTCGCAGGTCACGAGTCATTCGCAGCAGCTGAGGGCGCTATCAAGATCGCAGAGATGGCTAACCGCGTGCGCAAGAACCCATTGCGCGTTATCCTTAACGGTTTGGGTAAGGACGCTGCTAAGATCATCTCTCGTATCAACGGCTTTACTTATGTTCGCACCGAGTTCGACTACTACTCAGGTGAGGTTAAGGAGGTTGAGACCATCTCTTATTCAGACGGTCTCCGCTCAAAGGTTCGTTGCTACGGCGCTGACGATGTTCGCGAGGGTGTAGCTATTATGTGGAAGGAGGATGTTGATGTATCTATCACCGGTAACTCAACTAACCCTACCCGTTTCCAGCACCCAGTAGCAGGTACATACAAGAAGGAGCGTACCCTTGCAGGTAAGAAGTACTTCTCAGTGGCATCAGGTGGTGGTACCGGCCGTACTTTGCACCCAGATAATATGGCAGCAGGTCCAGCATCATACGGTATGACCGACACTATGGGTCGTATGCACTCTGACGCACAGTTTGCAGGTTCTTCATCAGTACCAGCACACGTTGAGATGATGGGCTTCCTCGGTATGGGTAACAACCCTATGGTAGGTGCAACTGTTGCTATCGCAGTAGCTATCCAGCAGGCGATGAACTAGTCTAATCGACTTATTATCAATAGCTTTTAGGGGATGACTCTTTTGAGTCATCCCTTTTTGTTTGCGGTTATTTTGGGGTGTTTAGTGCCTGATATGGTGGCGTGTTTTGGGGCTGTTTGGGGCTATGTTTTGTTGTGATAGTAGTATGTGTGACTATTAGGCTCGGATGCGACAGAAGGAGTCCAAATAGCCATTATTGGGGCATTGATGCACCCATCACGCACCCGTTTTGCGCCTGGAAATGGAAGGTCATACACCTCTAAGAATTATCTATCAGATTGATTTCCCTTTAAACATTATTGGAACGGAGTCTGTAGGAGGCAAGGATATTACACCATAGGCTCCTTGGCAAAGATTGTGTTAGTGGATTTTTTGCTATATTTGCAAAGACATTTTGCATCATTGTTATGATGCGGTATGTACACCTTGTAGTTAGACAAAAAGTGAGTTATGGAGTCGAAGAATAGTCGTGAGAAAGAGATTTTTAGGGTGACCTTGGTGGGTAGCATTGTTAATCTTCTGCTGCTTATCTTCAAGTTTGTAGCCGGCATTATGGGACGTAGTGCCGCCATGGTTGCCGATGCCGTACACTCGCTATCGGACTTCGTTACCGATATCATTGTGATTGTTTTTGTCAAGATATCTGGCAAGCCCGAGGACGACAACCATAGGTATGGGCATGGCAAGTATGAAACTCTTGCCACGGCGATGATAGGTGTTGCCCTCTTTGTTGTTGGCATAGGTCTTCTTGTTAACGGCGCGACCAAGATATATGAGGTTATCAATGGCGCGATACTTCCAGCCCCCAGCATGATTGCTCTTATTGCTGCAGTGGTCTCGATTGTCGCAAAAGAGCTCATATATAGATACACCGTGCGTGCTGGTAAAAAGCTCAATTCACAGGCTGTTATAGCAAATGCCTGGCATCACCGCAGTGATGCGTTCTCATCAATAGGAACTGTCATAGGTATCGGTGGTGCTATATTCCTTGGTGAGAGATGGCGTATTTTAGACCCTATTGCAGCTGTGGCCATAAGTGGCTTTATTCTAAAGGTTGCAATAGACCTAATTAAGCCATGCTTGGATGAACTGCTTGAGCGCTCATTACCTGCAGACACGGAGCGAAAAATTATGGATATTATCGAATCTTTCCCAGAGATTAGCTCGCCCCACCATCTTCGCACGCGCCGCATCGGTAGTCATATTGCAATAGAGGTTCACGTGCGCTTAGATGGCAAAATGTCGTTAGAGGAGGCTCACACAGTGGTTACAATGGTTGAGCGAAGGCTCAAAGATGAGTTCGGCTCAGATACGCACATCGGCATACACATGGAGCCTGTAAAGAGTTAAATGATAAGGCCGAGCTGCGAGAGTTTGATGTAGTAGTTTTGCGCGAAATGAGTTAAGATGCGATATGGAGCTCCTAAATAGCCTTTATGTGAATATTGACGCACCCATCACGCACCCGTCACGCACCCGAAAATTAAGTTTGAGACACTAATTATTCTCCTGTGTTTTCGTGTGTTATTTGGTATATATAGTATTAACCAATACCTTATATACTATGAGTACAATAACAATTTCTTTTGCCGTTAGAGAGAGTAAAGCCAGAACCAGTGGCGAAGCTCCTATTCAAGTGCTACTAACACAGAATGGTGTACGAGCGAGCTTCAGTACGGGTAAAGCTGTACACCCTTCCGAGTGGGATCGTAATCGACAACGAGTTAGGAGTAAAGAGTCAGAAGCAATAGAGATAAACAGCTATCTGGATGCAATCCGTGCGAGGTTGTACTATCTCGAGAAAGTCCTAATTGACAGGGATATCGGAGTGTCACCACAGCTATTGCGTGATGCGTATCTCGATAGATTGGATTGTTTGAAGGAGTGGACCCTTATGAAGGTTGTAAATGTACATTTGGAAGACCTAAGAGCTAAGATTGGAGAGTCTATAGCTGCGAGTACCGTATGGGAATATGAACTGTGTGGCCGCCTTATAGAGAGGTACATTAAACACCGCTACTCACGCAATGATATGAGCATTAAGGAGGTTAAGATAGGCTTTATAAGTGGCTTCCACGCCTGGCTATTGAAAGAACGAAAGATGAAACAGAACTCAGCAACAAAACATCTAAAGTTCTTACAGAAGATAATGAACATAGCGGTAATGAATGGGTATATACCCTACAACACGCTGAGTATGTATAAGGTTGCTCGTGAGCCTGTTGAGATGGAGTATTTAGATGAGAGTGAGTTACAGAAGATTATCGATTTCAAATCACCAGTAGATCGCCTTATAATAACTAGAGATATGTTTCTATTCGGTTGCTTCACGGGATTGAGCTATGTAGATATTAAGATGCTCAGTAGAGAACACTTTGAGACGGATAGTGAGGGCAGAAAGTGGATAAAGAAGAAGCGTGAGAAAACAGGTGTATTATCACGAATTCCCGTACTTCCCATTGCCCAATCCATATTGGATAAGTATAGTGGTGGAAAGGTTCTGTTACCGATGCCTGATAATGCTGATGTGAACCGTTACCTAAAGGATATTGCAGTACTGTGTGGAATAGACAAAAGAGTCTGTTTTCACACTTCGAGACACACTTTCGCAACCACTGTAACATTAGCTCACAATATACCTTTGGAGATTGTAAGCCAGATGATGGGACATACTAATACCCGTATGACGAGCCACTATGCAAAGGTCATTGACAGGAGCATTGGCAGCCATATGGACACGCTCGTAAGTATGTATAATAGAGCATCTTGCAGTATGTGCTAAATGCTATATAAGTAATGGGGCCGCGCGGCCCCATTTTCTTTTAAGCGAAAAATAAGCAAATCAAAATTACAAATTATATATAAAAAATGTAAAAGTCATTCGCTTATTTTTCACTAGCCTCTATTAAAGCACTCTGTGACTCTTTGCAAACTCACCCTCGCCATTTAACAGTTTATTGAACTGTCTCGCAGAGCATCCTAAACTCCTCATATACTCCGAGCACTCACTCTTAGATCCAAATGTTTTAACCTCACCTGTAGCAATAACCTCGATAGAGATACTCTGTTTTGTACGACCGCCCTTCTTTCCGTTTATTGAGTTAATTACCTCTCGTGGCACGTGATAAGTCTCTGTATTGAACATCTTTATATTATTCATAGGATTTGGTATCTCATCCACAACACTCTCTCTATCATCTTCAACTATTCCCAACATCTTTAGAATATCCTCAAACACATCAAATGTTAAGTCTATTGATTTTGTTGGGCGAAGCTCAGGATGTATAAACTCTGTAATATACTCTTCAATAAACTCTGGAGTAAATATGGATTTCATCGTCATAATGTCCGATTGAAACTCCTTTTCAGTCTT
>JAFYOF010000121.1 GCA_017560305.1 Alistipes sp. | reverse complement strand
TTTTTGTTGCGCACAAAGTTAAATAGAAAAAATCAAAATTCAAAATTCAACGCTGCGTTTAAGCGAGGGCAATGTAAAAAAATTTTTTACCTTGCCGAGCGAAGCAGCGAAAAGCCACCCTTGCGGTGGGTTAAAATTCAAAATTCAAAATTATTTACCTTGACGCAAAAATTTTCATCCACTACGGAATATTAAAAATATATAAATATGTCATTCCTCATTTTTACATCTTTTAAGGATGTGTTATGAGATAAAACACGCCTCCGCTGGAGGCGTATCTTCGGTGGCATAGCGAGTGGAACTCGCTACCGCCCCCTGCCACCGAAGATAAACTCTTTGGTAGCAAGGATAATGTAAAACAGGCGTTACGCCTGCGCCCCTGCCACCGAAGATAACTTGTGTGACAATATATTTATTATATAATAAAAAAGGTTGCCCCGAAGGACAACCTTTTGCCATACGCCCGAGAGCGCGGGGAATTGTATAAAAAGAGGGTTTTTTAGGCGCGCGAAGTCCGAGAAACCGCAGTTTACTAAAGCGTAAATGAGGATTTCGAGGACGAGCGCAACACCAAAAACACCTTTTTAGGCAATTCCCTATGCGGTTTTTACCACACAATCACTCGCTCCTCCTCTGGCAAGAACATAGCACCTGAAGTGATGCCGAATGCCTTGTGGAAGGTATCGATGTTGCGGAGGGTGATGTTCACGCGGTTGCAGCCGAGTGAGTGTACATCGGTCTTGGTGAGGCGCGCAACCTCCTCGTCACGCACTGTCTGACCCCAGATTGTAGCGTATGAGAGGTAGAAGCGCTGGTCAGCAGTGAAGCCATCGATTGCTGCTGGCTCGCCTGCCTCGCCGAATGAGTTGTGGAGGGATGTGTAAGCCACACGCAGACCACCCTGGTCGGCGATGTTTTCACCGAGTGAGAGCTCACCATCGGCCATAAGTGCTGGCTGACCATCCTTTGCTGGCAACACCTCAACCTTGTTGAACTGCTCAACGAGGATGTCGGTGCGAACCTTGAATGCCTCGCTGTCCTCGGCAGTCCACCAGTTGTTCATATTACCCACAGCGTCAAACTGGCGACCCTGATCGTCAAAGCCGTGAGTCATCTCGTGACCGATAACCACACCGATAGCACCGTAGTTCACAGCGTCGTCAGCCGCCGAGTTGTAGAATGGAGGCTGGAGGATAGCTGCTGGGAAGCAGATCTCGTTTGTGGTTGGGTTGTAGTATGCGTTCACATACTGTGGTGTCATATGCCACTTCTCGCGGTCAACCTCCTTGCCCATCTCGGCAATGTTGTCGGCGGTATACCACTTTGAGGCGTTCTTCTTGTTCTCCCAGTATGACTTTGATGGGTCAATCTCGAGTGACGAGTAGTCCTTCCACTTGTCTGGGTAGCCAATCTTCACTGTGAACGAAGCGAGCTTCTCGTGAGCCTTCGCCTTGGTAGCATCCGACATCCACTCGAGTGCGTCGATGTGCTGACCGAGAGCCACCTGAAGGTTCTTCACTATTTCCAGCATACGCTGCTTGTCGCTCTCAGGGAAGTACTTCTTCACATAAATCTCGCCCACAGCCTCGCCCAACACGCGGTTAGGCACTGCCATAGCGCGCTTCCAGCGAGGACGCTGCTGCTGCTGACCCGACATCACACGGCCGAAGAAGTCGAAGTTTGCCTCCGAGATATCGTCGCCGAGTGAGCCTGCTGCCGATGACAACAACGATGCCACGAGGTAAGCCTTCACGCTCTCCAATGACTCGCTCTCGAGGAGGGCGCACTGCGAAGCGATAACCTCTGGCTGACCCACTACCATATGGTCAAACTCGCCCAGACCCATAGCCTTGAAGTAAGCATCCCAGCCGAATGCTGCGTACTGCTTGACAAATGCTGCGCGGTTTGTAGGGTTGTAGTTTGCAGCCACATCACGAAGCTCAACATTTGAGCGGAACTTCTCTGCCATTTTGGTCTCAAGAGCCAATACATCCTGAGCCTTGGCTGCCGCATCCTCCCAGCCGATGAAGCCGAAAGCCTTTGTAAGCCAAACGATATAGCCCTCGCGCTTTGCTGCGTTCTCGGCGTCAAGGTAGTAGTCGCGGTTGCCCATACCGAGGCCGCCCTGCTCTACATAGAGGGTGTTCACATTGCTGTTCAAAAGGTCGGCGCTGATGCCCATATTAAAGAGAGGCGAGCCGGCAACGGTGTGCAGGTAAGCCACCACCTCTGGCAACTCGGCGATGCTCTCTACGGCCATAATCTTCTCTACATCAGGCATCACCGGAGCCATACCCTCGGCGTTGAGGCGTACAGAGTCCAGACCCATAGTGTAGAGGTCGGAAATCTTCTGCTCGATAGTGCCGTACTCGGCCTTTGTCTTGGTCATCGCGTCGAAGAGCTCGTTGATACGAATCTCGTTGTTCTCGCGCATAACATCAAAGACGCCGTAGCGAGCGAACTCGGGCTTCAAAGGGTTCTTTGCCTGCCAGCCACCTGTGGCATACTGATAGAAATCCTCGTTGAGCGCCACAGTCTCATCGAAGTTTGCGCGGTCGATAGCAGGATTCTGCTTGCCGCTCTCACAACTTGCCATAACTGCAATGGTTGAAAGTGTTAATAATAGTTTTTTCATTGTTTTATTGATTTTATTATATACCAAAAGTATTCTTCGGTAATATTTATCTTCGGGAGCGGGGGGGGTGACGCGCAAAGCGCGTTACGCTCCCGAAGATACGGGCTAAAAGCCCGTTCTCCTTTTACTTTGCCACCGAAGAGACGCCTCGAAACAAGGCGCATTATAATTTTTAACGGAATTATATAATTTAGTGTTATTATCAAATCGTCATCCCCCGGAGGACAAAGTCCGACGATGGGGATCTACCTTATAGTTCCCTAAATAATCGCTCTTACGACCGAACCATTAACAAAGGAAGATTCCAATCATTTCCGCATAGACTCTTATAAACTACTGCAATGGTTGGTGGATGCGAAAATGTGGAATGACGGTATTTATTTTTCTTTACTACACTAAAGTAAATAATTCCGATTTTGAATTATCGTAACTTCTCCTCCTGCTCCAATGCGCCGTTCCAGTCGACGATGTAGTGCCACCAGTTGTTCAGCTTGCCATCCTTGCGGTTCAAGCCCTTGAAGTGAGGCAGGTGGCTGAAGTACCACATCATAAAGCCCCACTGGTCGCCACCCTCGTGTGCCCACTCGGTGTTGGTCACGGGGCGTGCCTTCTCGGGCGTGAACTTCATATTCGGATAGTTCATCCATTCGTCAGCATAGGTGTAGGCGGTGTTGGTATTCGAGTAGTCGTAGTCGCGCTCGCCGTTGGGTGGGAAGTGGATAAGGCCGATGTGACCGTAACCCTTCTCAAACTTCGAGTATGTGCCCTGATATGACGAGAAGAGCTGGATGGCGGTCATCTCCTCGGGGCTGTCGAAGCAGTCGGTCTTCCACCACTCCTCCTCCAGTCCGTAGACCTGTGCCATAATAGACTCCACGCGGTGACCATAGCTGTGCAACGCAAGGTCAACGGTGCGCTCATAGTTGAAGAACATCACCGGCAGCAGACGCTTGTTCTTTGCGCCCATCTCGGTGGTGATACCCTCCGAGTTGCACCAGAATGCGCCCTCGCCGATGAGGCGTGACTCAAACATACAAGAGCCCGGGTGGGTGTAGACCCACACCTCGTGCAGTTCGCCCGCGTCACGCATCTTGCCAAAGCCGTAATCCTCAACGAGTTGCAGATAGTCGAAGCCCATACCCTCCGACAGGAAGCCCGGCACATCGCAATCCTTGCAGTAGGCTGCGATATCCTCTGCCGTGAGCCACTCGCGCACGCCCTCGGCATTGGTCTTGAAGGTGTAGAAGTGAGGGGTCTCAACCGCCATCACAATCTCATAGTCGACCACGCCATTTGTCGCAGCCTCCATATCGCGCTCAAAGACTTTCACCTGTTCGAATGGGTCGTTCCAGTAGCCCCAGTTGCCGATGCGGCTAACCTCGTGCAGACGCTTGCCATCCTCGGTCACCACGGGGTCTTCGTAGACCACCGCAACCTTGATTTTCAGGGTCTCCGCCACACGCTCCTCGTAGGGTTTCTGACCGCACGATGAGACCACCGCCATAGCGGCAATAGCAAAAAGTGTAGAAATAAGTTTTCTCATAATCATGTTGTTTTAATGTTCATTATCAGCAAGTTATGCGGTAGACCACAACATCCTTCGCACCGATTGCTGCGCGTATGCAGCCCCTTACCAGCGTCGTCCTCTGCGACCATAACTCCTTGGCGTGGTACTCGCCGTTGGCGGGCAGACCCAGCCTCTCAAGGTCGATGTCACGCCTTAGCTCTCTGCCCGAGAAATTGAATACCGCCACATAGAGATATTTCCCGGTGCGGTGGTAGAATATGTCCGCTCCTCGGTCGCCCTTGGCTATCTCCAGCGGGCGGAACGATGGGCAGGTGCGGGCTATCGCGTTTATGTCGGCATTAGTGGTGTTTCGCACCACCTTCGCCTTGGCCTTGGCATCGCCCTGCGCACTCATATCGTCACCCAGAAAGTAGACTCCCGTGATTGCCGACGAGGTTATGCGGGCACGGTTCTCGCCCTCGGTCACACCACGATAGACGATGTGGTCGCCATCGTTGTAGTGGTAGATGCGGTCGAGCCACCAGCCGTAGGTCAGCGAGTTGAGCACATACTCGGTGTTGTTAATGTCAGCCCACGCATCGCAACTGATGCGGCGGCTGTGGGCGTAGTTGCCCGGGAAGAGCGGTGCAATCGAAAGATTTATCCACATCCTGCCCTCGGTCTGCTCCACGATGTACTGCATACCCTGATTGTACGCCTGCATCGCCGTGGTGACGCTCCCATCGAAATAGGAGTCCGACTGATAGGCTCCGTGAGCCATAAAGTCCAGCTTCACGAACTCATATCCCCACTCAAGGAACTGCTTGATTTGCAACTCTATGCGTCGGCGCACCGCGGGGTGTGTCGGGTCGATGGCTATGCCGCCATCAAACTTCACTGGCTCGCCCTTGGCGCGTATGTAGACATCCTCCCAGAGGTAATCCATATCGTGCACCACCTTCGCCTTGGCGTTGCCGCCCCAGTCGGTGAAGGGACACCAGTAGATGCCCGCCTTCTGACCGTTCCTGTGGCAATGCTCCACGAAGATTTTGTGCTGGTGCGGGCGAAAGCCGAAGTCCCAGAAGGAGTCGATGTCAATGTAGACCACGCCATCGTTCTCAAAGCTGCGGCTCTGGAGGTTGTCGTGGATAAAGTCTGACACCTCAAGCGCCTTCTGGAAGGTCACCTTCGTGGCCAGCGCACCCCAGCTGTTCCAGCCGAATGGTCGCCCACCCATTGATGGCAGACGCGGCGCAAACACCTCGCACTGCTCGCCGAAGGACTCCATACCATCACGCCAGTCACTCCACCAGCCGATGGTTATGCGGGGCGACTTGACCCGCTGTCCCACCACCTTGCCGTGCGGTAGAAGGTCGCGCGTTACGGCTGACGAAGCACCGCCATATACACGGAGGCTCTCTATCGCAGAGCCCTTTGTTGTGGCGTTTATTCCACTCTTCCACTCGGTGTGCTCCACAGCACCCACCACCATACCCTCGCGGCTCGCGGCGTCGAAAAAGGCGGTCACGCCGTAACTCTCCGTCGGAGAGCCAAAGGGGATGGAACGATAGCGGATAAAGGCATCGTTGTCAAAGGGGATAAAGAGCGAGTGGTAATCCTTCGCAGTGCCGCCAGCGAGGAGCGTGTAGCCCTCGCGGATGCTTACGGGCGCCATATAGTTCAGCGCCACACCATCTGCCGCCGCCACCTCCAACTCGGTGTGGATGAATGGCTTGCCAGAGTAGAGGTAGATGCGCTGCTCGACACGCTGGGTGGCATATCTCGCCCGCAGGGTGATGAGTCTGCCCTCGCCATAGATGTCGCTGTTGGGCGACATTGCCACGCGGTAGGAGGTAGCCTGCGACATCGCGCGCCGATGGTTGTCAGCGCCCCACGCGGCATTGCTCTTGTTGAGCAATCGCTGCTCGCCGTAGTCCACCGTGACATCTCCCGTGAGGTTGTCCACCTCCACACGCCACTGCTCGAACTCAAAGACCCTCGTTGCCGCCCGTACGCCTTGCAGGGTCAGCACCACCACCGCCACAACTATGGTTTTCAGTGCTCTTTTTATGTACTCTCCCTTCATCGCCTATCTCTCTTTATCAAAATAAGGGTCGAGGTTAGTCGACCCTTATTGGTAATTCAGAATTCAAAATTCAAAATTTCTGAATTCTATTTAAAAATTCATTTATCGCGAGCAGATTTGTCTTATTGTCGCAGTCCACGAAAGCGGAGTTTACTTGGCGTAAATGAGCATTTCGGGGACAAGCAAGAAGGCAAAGATGCCACGAGAAACAATTTTACCCAAAAAGTTGGATAATTTGAGCTATTTTGAGGCTGGTCGCAGAGGGCGAAAGCGGAGCATACTAAAGCGTATGTGAGCATTTCGCACTCAAGCCAGACGCCAAAAGAGCCAAATTAGACACTTTTTACTTGCGGATAGCTGCTACACCTGGCAACTCCTTACCCTCCATATACTCGAGGAGAGCACCACCACCAGTTGAAACATAAGATACCTGCTGTGCCAAGCCGAACTTGTTGATGCAAGCTACAGAGTCACCACCACCGATGAGTGAGAATGCACCGTTTGCAGTAGCCTCAGCGATAGCGTCAGCAACAGCCTTTGAACCAGTAGCGAACTTGTCAATCTCGAACACGCCTACAGGACCGTTCCAGAGGATAGTCTTGCACTCGAGAATCTCCTTGCGGAAGAGCTCCTTACCCTCAGAAGCGATGTCAACACCCTCCCAAGCGTCTGGAATAGCGTTAGCAGCAGCCTCCTGAGTGTTTGCTGACTGTGAGAAGTCATCAGCGATGAGAGCATCTGGAGATGTAACGATCTTGATACCCTTCTCCTCAGCCTTCTTCAAAATCTCCAATGCTACTGGGAACATATCTGGCTCGCAGATTGAGTTACCTACCTTACCACCCTGAGCAGCAGCGAATGTGTAAGTCATACCGCCACCGATGATGATCTTGTCACACTTCTCCATCAACTTCTCGATGATAGTGATCTTGGTAGATACCTTAGAACCACCTACGATAGCTACGAATGGGCGCTGTGGGTTAGACATCACGCCGTCGATAGCCTTCAACTCGTTCTCCATCACATAACCGAACATCTTGTCCTGTGGGAAGTAGTCAGCGATGAGGGCTGTAGATGAATGAGCACGGTGAGCTGTACCGAATGCGTCGTTGATGTAGCAGTCAGCGTATGAAGCGAGCTTCTTCACGAACTCCTTCTGTGGACCCTCCTTGAGAGCCTTCTTTGCTGCCTTCTTCTCCTCGTCGGTAGCATCCTCAGCCAAGCCGCGTGGCTTACCCTCCTCCTCAGCGTAGAAACGGAGGTTCTCCAACAACATTACCTCACCTGGCTTCAAAGCAGCAGCCATCTCGGCAGCCTTCTCACCCATACAGTCACCTGCGAACTGAACTGTAACGCCCAAGCGAGCCTCGATAGCAGGGATAATCTGCTCCAATGAGAACTTTGGATCTGGGTTCTTCTTTGGACGACCGAGGTGTGACATCAGGATTACTGAGCCACCCTTCTCCAACACCTTCTTGATTGTTGGGATAGCAGCACGGATACGAGTGTCGTCTGTTACCTGACCCTCGCCGTTGAGGGGCACATTGAAATCAACGCGGATGATTGCACGCTTACCGGTGAAATCGTAATTGTCAATTGCGAACATAATTTTTGTTTTTAAGTTTTTATTGATGATTTTATATGTCTTTCGTGCTTTGTTTTTGCTGTGCCTGCGCTTCAGTTGCACTCTTTTTGCGCTCGTGTCGCACCCATTTTGCGCTCATTTTGCGCCGACGCCGGGGACTCTTTCGTCCCAAAACGGGTCAAATTCGCCACCACGCACGCACATTCACGGCAAAGATAGAGAAAATTTTTGGGATTATCACTCACTTTCGAACCTTTTGTTTATCTTTGACACAGAAACAAATGGTGGTAATGGCTAAATTTTGACATATTTATGTCGTTCACCTGATTAAAAACGGAAAAAGTATGGGAAATTTACTTAAAGGAAAGAAGGGTATCATCTTCGGTGCGCTCAACGAGCAGTCTATCGCTTGGAAGGTCGCAGAGCGTGCTGTCGAGGAGGGTGCTGAAATCGTGTTGACCAATGCTCCCGCAGCATTGCGCTTCGGCTCAATCAACACTCTGGCAGAGAAGTGCAACACCATCGTTGTGCCTGCCGACGCAACCAATATGGATGATCTGGCAAACCTCGTGGATAAGGCTATGGAGCACTTCGGCGGTAAGTTCGACTTCATCCTCCACTCGATTGGTATGTCGCCAAACCTGAGAAAGGGTCTTACATATGAGAATCTCAATTACGAGTACCTGAACAAGACGCTCGACATCTCGGCAGTCTCGTTCCACAAGGTCATCAAGACCGCCTACGAGAAGGATGCCCTGAACGAGTGGGGCTCTATCGTGGCGCTCTCATATCTGGCGGCGCAGCGCACCGTGTGCGGCTATGACGATATGGCCGATGCGAAGGCGTTGCTGGAGTCTATCGCGCGTTCATTCGGCTATGTATATGGTCGCGAGCGCAAGGTGCGTATCAACACCGTGTCGCAGTCGCCTACGCTCACCACAGCGGGCAGCGGCGTAGCGGGATTGAGCAAGTTGCTCGATTATGCCGAGGCGATGTCGCCACTGGGCAACGGCACAGCCGAGGAGTGCGCCGACTATGTGCTCACGCTCTTCTCGGATTACACCCGCAAGATTACAATGCAGAACCTCTACCACGATGGCGGCTTCTCGTCAATGAGTATGAGCCACAACGCTATGTACCTCATCGAGAAGGGATTAGAGACAGAGAAATAGAATTTCTCAATTCAACGCCGCCGATAAGGTGAGAGCAGAGGTGCTTGCACACTTTGCCGAGCCGAGGCGGTGAAAAGCCGCCCTTGTGGCGGATTAAAATTCAAAATTAAGAATTCAAAATTAAAGGCTGCCGGAGGGTGGCCTTTTTTTGCGTCATTGCGAGCGAATGGAATGAGCGTGGCAATCTAAAAAAATAGATATCGTCATTCTGCATTTTTACATCTTGTAACATTTGTAAAATAGATGAAGGATGAAAGTAAAAATGTAAGAATCTACCTTTGTGAATAGTGCTTTTGAAATAGAGGTTAGCAAATAAAGAATTAAAAATTCTTTTTACCACCTTTTGCCAACAAAAGGTGGAGCCAACCGACGCTGCGGAGCGAGAGCAGAGGGTGCTTGCACACTTTGCCGAGCCGCGAGGAGGAAAAGCCACCCTTGCGGTGGATTAAAATTGCACGGTGATAAATTTTCGGGGTCAAAAGAATAAATTTCCTAAAACGAATGCGTGCGCACTTTTGAGGATCAAAAGGTCTCCGTTTTTTAACGGAAATTTATCCATTCGCCCTTCTTCCGAAAATTCATCTGCCGTGTTTGGCTACGCAATACAA
>JAFYOF010000120.1 GCA_017560305.1 Alistipes sp. | reverse complement strand
GTCACATGGGTTGGGATTGTGCCATCCTCAACCAGCGCCCAGAAGTTCATCATCTGCTCGCGGCGGCTCTCAATCCACTCAATCTCGGTGGCGAGCTCCTTGACGCGTCCCATAGGGTCAGCCTGCAGCATCGCATCCCACTGCTCGAAGCGCCAGCGGATATTATGAAAACCCTTGATGGTTTCGTTCAGCGGCTTGTCGAAGTCCGACAGCAGAGCCTGAAAACGGCCTATGCCCAAGCCACCCTGATAGGCGAGTTCGGGCGAGTCGGCGCGGTCGTAGGTCGCCGTGTCGGGGATGAAGATGCAGACAGCCCAGAAGTTACCCTCACTCTCGACATAGAGCTTGCCATCCTTAGAGCGGATTACCGTCAGCGTCTCACGCATAGGGTCAGCCACCTTGCGCTTGATATGCTCGGTCACGGCGAGGATGTTATCCATCATTCCAGGCACATCGGGGAAGACATTATGATTCTTGCGCTGGAGGATGTAGTCGGGTGCAGAGCCCGCAGTCTTTACGACATAGGTGTCGTTGATAAAGCCCTCACCCAGCGGCTCGATTGAGAGGATATCGCCCTCAATAGCAAACTGTTGCGCTATATGTAAAAGTTTCTCGTTCATATCTTGATTTTGAATTTTGAATTCTAAATTTTGAATTCCCATTAGGCCATCTTCACCTCGCCGAAGAAGTCGGGGCAATGGAAGTTTGGCTCGGGGAGGTTGATTGCGTTCCAGCTCAGGAAGTGGGGCTTGTCGCAGCAGTCGCCACACTTGTAGAAGTTGCACCTCAACGACTTGGGTGCGCCCTCAAGACCCAGCAACGAGAATGGGATGACCTCCGCCATCCACCAGCGCTGACCCTCGCCACGCGAGTCGATTGGGGCGTGGTCGAGCGAGCCGAAACGGCGTATCTGCGCCATCTGCTCCGCCGAGAATGGCTGGGCTTCGTTGCGTGAGACGCGGTAGGCCGCCAGCAGAGTGCCGACGCAGTTAATCTCAAAGTTGAAGTAGCCCTCGCCCGCAGGGTTGGCAACAAAGAACTCGACACAACTGTCCTCCCACACACGCCCGTGGTCATCCATCGCCACGGCACGCAGGTGCTCTTCCTCGACATCGAACATCACCACCACAGCATCGTCGGAATGGGCGATGCGGAACTCCACCTTCGGAGCATAGGGGTACTCCGCCCAATTGACACAGGCCACCGCGTGGCTTGCCACACGATCGAGCATCACAAGGCGTATTTCGTCGTTGCGGAACTGCTCGATTTTGCGCACAAAACGAGCCTCAATCTTCTTGTTTGCCTGGGCTTGCTCGGCCGTTTTCAGTGGTTTCATTTTGATAGTGAGGTTATTTGGTTTTTTGCATCTGTCGCAAAGAATTTACGCTCTTTGCGACGAACATCATTTCAAAGTTACAAAACAAAAATGAAAAATGCAACAAGGAGAGGGAAATTTGGAATTCAAAATTCAAAATTCAAAATTGCGAGTAAGCGAGGGCAAAAAAGCAAGTTTACTTGATTTTTGCCAAGCGGAAGCAATTAAACACCACCCTTGCGGTGGGGTAACGCTGCGTTTAAGCGAGGGCAATGTAAAAAAAAAAATTTTACCTTGCCGAGCGGAGCAGCGAAAAGCCACCCTTGCGGTGGGTTAAAATTCAAAATTTATTTTCTGCATCAATAGCGCCTTGGCACGAGGCGTATCCAAAGTGGGTATGGCGCAGACGCCACCCCGCTACCCACTTTAGACAAATTCACTGCTCATTAAAGGATGTGGAGAACGGGCATAGCGCCCGTATCTTCGTGGCAGGGTGATTTTTGGGGTCATTTATTTTATAATCAATATTTTTCGTATATTTGCAATAATATTCGGTTCTGTTGCGTTATTGTATAGGCATATTAACCGAATAAGACAACCAGAAAACTATAAAAGATAAAAACATAACTTAATATGAGTGAATTAATTAACATTAAGGAACTTAACGAGCGCATCGAGCGCGAGAGCGTATTTGTTGATACACTGCGTCAGGAATTGGGTAAGATCATCGTGGGTCAGAGCCACTTGGTGGATACGCTGCTCATCGGTCTGTTGTCGAATGGCCACATCCTGCTGGAGGGTGTACCAGGATTGGCAAAGACATTGGCTATCACCACTTTGGCAAAGGCAGTAGATGCCGACTTCAGCCGTATTCAGTTCACCCCCGACCTCTTGCCAGCCGACCTTATCGGTACGCTGATCTACTCGCAGAAGAACGAGGACTTCGTTGTCCGCAAGGGTCCTGTATTTGCAAACTTCGTGTTGGCGGATGAGATCAACCGTTCACCAGCAAAGGTGCAGTCAGCGCTTTTGGAGGCGATGCAGGAGAAGCAGGTGACCATCGGTGACGAGACCTACAAGCTCCCAGAGCCATTCCTCGTACTCGCTACACAGAACCCATTGGAGCAGGAGGGTACCTACCCACTGCCAGAGGCGCAGGTCGATCGTTTTATGCTCAAGGCGAAGATTTCATACCCAAAGAAGCAGGAGGAGCGCGAGATTGTGCGTATGAACCTCTCGGGCAAGGGTATG
>JAFYOF010000119.1 GCA_017560305.1 Alistipes sp. | reverse complement strand
AGAGGGCGAAATTTTCGGCTTTATAGGGCCAAACGGCGCTGGGAAATCCACCACCATCCGTACTCTGCTGGCGTTGATTTACCCCACTTCGGGAAGTGCCAAAATCTTTGGAAAGGATTGTATTAAAGAAGCGCCTTCCATTGCACAGGATGTGGGCTACCTTCCGTCGGAAACATTTTTTTATGAAGGCATGACGGTCAAGGATTTATTAAATTACGCTGCGACGCTGTACAGAAAGGATTGTTCTAAACGAATTGCAGAACTCAGCGAAAGATTGAAGCTTGATACCAGCCGTAAAATTCGTGATCTGTCCTTCGGAAACAAGAAAAAAGTTGGAATTGTCGCGGGGTTGCTCCATTCTCCCAGACTTGTTATTTTGGATGAGCCGACCAGCGGACTTGATCCTCTGATGCAGCAGACTTTTTTTGATATACTTCGAGAGGAAAACAATAAAGGTGTTACCATCCTGTTTTCTTCTCACATTCTCAGTGAAGTGCAAAAGATGTGCAACCGAATCGCTATCCTCAAAGAAGGAAAAGTAATCAGCCTGCAAAACATCCATGAGCTGCGGGCTGATGCTTACAAAAAAGTCCATCTTAGTGTGGAAAGTAATATTTCAGACCGTTCTTTATCCTTGGATGGGATTACAAAGTATGAGAAAAATGGTGGTGAAATTAGTTTTATCTATAAAGGCAGCGTCAACCGCTTGATCGATGCCATTCAACCGTTAAAAGCAACTGATATTTTGATTGAAGAGCCGTCTCTTGAAGAAATCTTCATGCATTACTACCAGTAAAGAAAGGAGGGAAGCAAATGGGTATTTTTCGATTTGAAATGAAACAATACAAAGGTTCTGTAATTGCTTGGTCTATTGGGATTTCCGCCGCAATCCTTGCGCTGCTATCTGTGTCTGCCGCGTTTACGAAAGATCCGTCCTCTATAGCTCTGCTGGAAGGCAATGATTTTTTAGAGGCGATGGGGGTAAACCCCGAAACATTTTTCACCGGCATGGGCATCTATGGTGTCTATGGTAGCTTTGCGCTGTTGGCAGGAGCAATCCAGGCAATAAATTTAGGACTTTCCATCATCACCAAGGAACATATGCAGAATACCGCTGATTTCTTAATGACCAAGCCTTACACAAGAAAGCGCGTTTATCTGTCTAAGCTGGCGGCGGCGTGCTGCTGTCTGCTTATTACCGCCATCTGCTATTTTGCAGCATCGTTGTGGGCGGTTAGTGCAATATCAGGTCAGAGCTTTTCATTTACAATATTCTTTCAGCTCTATTTGCTATTTCCTCTCCTGCAGCTATTCTTTCTGCTGTTGGGCATGGCAATAGGGGTGTTGTTATCAAGGATTGGCTCCACCCTGCCCCTTGCGTTGGGTATTTCCTTTGGATTTTATCTCATCGGTATGTATTCCAGCGTAGTACAAAGCCAGGTAGCAAGATTATTTTCGCCCTTCAAATATTTTAACGTCAACATCATTCAGGCATCGGGCGGCTATGAAACAGGATACTTGATTTTGTACCTTGCCCTGCTCACGACATTTTTGATTTCAGGTTATACGATTTTTGTAAGAAAAGACATGAAAATGGTTCTGTAAAGGAGGAAAGTCAATGAAAGCAATTATATTTAGAGAGTTAAAAGATAACAGAAAAGGTTTTTTGATTTGGGTGGTAGCAATGCTTGGTCTGGTTGCGATCGCCGCAGGAGAATATCCGGTGGTGGTAGAGTCGGGAGATGCTATTATGGCTCTGCTTGAAAAAATACCCCGTATCATGTTGATTGCCTATGGAATGGTCGGAATGGAAACAATCCCCATAAATTCCCCGCTGGGATACTATCTCGGCATGTATATGTGGTGTTCCCTTGTGGCTTTTACCCATGCGGCGGTTTTGGGAACAACTATAATCGCCAAGGAAGAACGAAACAGAACAGCAGAGTTTATTTTTACAAAGCCGTATCCCCGTAAAACCATCATTAAAGGTAAAATCATAGCGGCTGTCCTGAATGTTGCGGCTATGACCTTGACCGCAATCATTGCTAACATCGGGATGCTGGCTACCCAAGCGAAAGGGGAAAGCATTTTAGGCGCAATCGGGATTACCATGCTGGCTATGTTTTTAATACAAGTGTTGTTTTTGTCGGTGGGCATGTTGCTTGCGGCAAGATGCAAAAGCAATAAGAGGGCGCTTTCAATATCGGTACTCTTCGTCTTAACCTCTTATGTACTCATGGTGATCATCGAATATGTTGGAGCCGTTGATTTTTTAGGCTTTCTAACGCCCTTCCTCTATTTTCCGGGAGCGGCATTGGTGGAAAAAGGGTTTAACATATTCTACATTCTTCTTACCATTATCATTGCTGCAGCGTCATGTCATTTCACGCTTTCTATGTATCAGAGGCGTGATTTGCATAACTGATATAGAAAATATGTGTAATAGGCAATGTACGCTAATATAAGACCTTGCTATATTGTGTTTGAATAAAGAAGAAAAAGAAGACAGAACAGAAGTTGTTGGATAAGCAGGTTAATATACAACGAATATTTCAACCTGCCGCGACTTTTCCTATTGTCTTTTAGCTGGATTGTCGCGTATTGGATTTTGGGGATTTTAGAAATAGGAATGTTTTAACAAAAATATAGATGTATTACTACGAGTTTAAAAAAACTGTTAGAATATTGCAAACAATTATTTAACTTTGACTTCTGAAGTGTGTTGCACTTCAAATTAGAATTCACCCAAGGTTGGGTGTGTTTTTTGATTTTTAAAGTGCTGCCCAAGCGAAAATAGGTTTATTCCGTTTTGGGTATATAGCCAATGGAATAAACTAAACTTAAAAAATAATCTCCAAATATTTTGTATATTAAAAATAATCCGTACTTTTGCATTAACAAAATTGTTAAACCAAATTGTTAAATCTCTATATTAACAGAAAAATAATGAGTGAACAAGTAGCACAAAGCAAAGAACAACAGATACTTGAAGCAGCAGAGCGAGAGTTCTTAAAAAAGGGTTATGATGGAGCGAGAACAACATCAATAGCCAAAGCTGCGGGTGTAACACACGCTATGTTGCATTACTATTTCCGTACAAAAGAGCAACTCTTTGAGCGTTTCATCGACAAAAAGATGTCAGAGGTAGTTCCTTTATTGACACATCTTTTTGGCAATAGCGACCTTCCGTTGGTGGAGCGTATCGAGAAGACAATATCTGTCCATTTCGATTTTGTAGCAACCAATCCCGACCTTCCTCGATTTTTGATAAATGAGATACTCCCCTACAAAGAACGATGCAACCTTTTTTATTCAAAGGTGGCAAACTTTCTCTATTTTTTTAATCATCTTCAAAGGGAGGTTAATGAGGCAGCAGCAAGAGGCGAGGTTGAGCAGTTCAATGTATTATTGTTGTTTCAGTCCGTTCTATCGCTTAATATATTCCCATCTTTAATGATAAATATGATTGAGAACTTGATGAGCAACAACGAACAATCAATGAAAGAGATTTTCGCTCAGCGCAAGGCTGAAAACATAGAACTTATTATGCGAAGAATCAAAAAGATATAGTATGAAACGGACTATTTTTTTATCGTTAATGGTACTAACAGCACTCACCTCTCGGGCACAGACGCTCGAAGAGTGTTGCAATTTGGCACGAGAACACTATCCCGAGATTAGGCAATACGACCTAATAGCGGAGACCGAACAGTACAACATATCGAATGCTGCTCGTGCGTGGATTCCACAGGTGGTACTATCGGGGCAAGCTACCTATCAATCAGCGACACCTACCTATCCCGAGGCATTTAATGCAATGATTGCTGTCAATGGATTGGATATGTCGGGCATCCGCAAAGACCAATACAAAGTGGCTATCGATGTGTCGCAGAATATTTGGGATGGAGGTCAATCAAAAGCTAATCGTGAGATTGCCGAGGCGGAGGCTGCTGTCGAGCGTAGTCGAGTAGATGTATCACTCTACGACCTGCAATCTCGTATTCAGAATCTTTATTTCGGTATTCTTCTGCTTGATGAGCGTGTAGCACAAACCGAAACGCTCATAGAAGTTTTGGATGCGAATTTGAATCGTATTCGCACATATTATAAAAATGGTGTGGCGATGCAATCGGATGTCGATGCTGTTGAGGCAGAGTTGCTCACCGCTCGTCAGACCCTCTCTCAGGTGGAGGCATCACGAGCAAGTTATCGCCGAATGTTAGAGGTATTTATCGGGCAGCCCCTTACGGATAAAACACTCACACGCCCTGCAATGGTGGAGGTCGCGAGCCGCACCTCGGCACGCCCCGAACTTACGATGTTTGAGGCTCAAAGCAATATACTATCGGCACAACGCAATGCGATAACTGCATCGGTAATGCCACGATTCAGCGCCTTTGTACAGGGTTATTACGGCTACCCAGGGTTGGATATGTTCAAGAGTATGGTATCCGCAGAGTGGACGCTCAATGCCATTGTTGGTGTGCGTATGTCGTGGAATATTGGAGCATTCTACACCAAGAAGAACAACCTTAACAAATTGGATGCAGCAGAGCGACAGATTTCCGTACAGCGTGATATCTTTCTCTTTAATACCCAAATTCAGACCACACAAGATGATGGCGAAATTGTCCGTCTGCGTAGCGCATTGGAGGATGATAATCGCATTGTTAAGTTACGCCGTTCGGTGCGTATGGCTGCCGAGTCAAGATTGGAAAATGGTGTCATAGATGCCACAGACCTACTGCGAAAGATTGCCGATGAGACAACTGCTACACTCAATCGTAGCACACACGAGATAGAGTTATTACAAGCCACTTACAGATTAAAAACAACATTAAATCAATAAAGTCTATTATGAAACGAGTTATATATATTCTTGCGACAATAGTTGCTGTATCGTGTAGCAATGAGGCTGATTACGATGCACAAGGCACATTTGAGGCTACCGAGGTTGTAATATCAGCTGAGGGGACAGGGCGAATACTCAATTTTGATATTGTAGAGGGTGAGGCAATTGAGTCAAATAGCACGGTTGGTGCTATCGACAGCCTACAACTGCACTTGCAACGAGAGCAGTTAAAGGCTCAGCAAGTGGCACTTTTAAGTAGTCGCCCCGACAAGGAAAAACAGGTGGCATCGTTGCGCAGTCAGATAGCAAAACAGCGTGCGGAGTTGCAGCGTGTCGAGAATATGTTGCGTGATGGCGCAGCCACGACCAAACAGCGTGATGACATCGAGGCACAGATTGATATCCTAGAAGGTCAGTTATCGGCAACCCTCTCTACAATCGACAATAACACATCAACAATCAACGAGAATGCCGCAGCACTCGAAGCTCAGATTGCAGCCCTTGATGACCGCATTGCAAAGTGCCGTATCTCGTCGGCAGTTGACGGGACAGTATTAGTAAAGTACGCCGAAGAGGGAGAGTTCACTACTGTGGGCAAACCTCTGATGAAGGTAGCAAACCTCGAAGATATTTATCTACGAGCCTACTTTACATCTGACCAATTGTCGAAAGTTAATTTGGGCGATGAGGTAACGGTTACTGCCAACTTTGGTGGCGATGAGCGATACGACTACAAGGGTCGTGTAGCGTGGATTTCAGCCGAGAGCGAGTTTACACCCAAGAGTATTCAGACCAAAGATTCCAGAGCAAACCTTGTCTATGCCGTTAAGATTGCTGTTAAAAATGATGGTCGCCTAAAAATTGGTCTTGCAGGAGAGGTTAAGTTGTAAAACTGCACACTATGTCAGCCATAAAAGTTGAAAATATATCAAAGAGTTTCGGCAAAGTAAAGGCCCTTGATGGCATCTCTTTCGAGGTCGAAAGAGGTGAACTGTTTGGTCTCATCGGTCCTGATGGCGCGGGCAAAACTACGCTTTTCCGACTACTGACAACACTGCTTAACCCCGATGAGGGACAGGCGGAGGTTGATGGCTTTGATATTGTCAAGGATTATCACGCTATTCGTGAGCGTGTGGGATATATGCCTGGGCGATTCTCGCTATATCAAGACCTAACAGTCGAAGAGAATCTCGACTTCTTTGCTGCTCTGTTTGGAGTGAAGGTGGAGGACTCCTACGATATTGTAGCTCCTATCTATCGCCAAATCGAGCCATTCAAAAGGCGTAGAGCAGGTAAATTATCGGGCGGTATGAAACAGAAACTCGCCTTGTCGTGTGCCTTGATACATCGCCCAAGCGTACTCTTCTTGGATGAGCCAACAACAGGTGTTGATGCTGTATCACGAAGTGAGTTTTGGGATATGCTCGCTGACCTCAAACATAAGGGTATAACAATCCTCGTATCTACACCGTATATGGACGAGGCTTCACGATGTGATAGAGTAGCATTATGTAACGAGGGTCGTATATTGGGTATAGATACTCCAACGGATATTGTTGCAGGCTTT
>JAFYOF010000118.1 GCA_017560305.1 Alistipes sp. | reverse complement strand
TGTGGCGGAGGGCAAACTGTCGTGCCAACTCTACCAGCGCAGTGCAGACACATTCCTCGGCGTGCCTTTCAACATCGCGTCGTATGCACTCTTGACGATGATGATTGCACGCGAGTGCGGTCTTGAGGCGGGCGAGTTTGTGCATACATTGGGTGATACTCACCTCTACCTTAACCATATGGAGCAGGTGGATGAGCAGCTCTCGCGTGAGCCTCGCGCATTGCCAACGATGCACCTCAACCCCGAGGTTAAGTCGGTCTTTGACTTTAAGTATGAGGACTTTACGCTGGAGGGTTACGACCCACATCCAACCATCAAGGCACCAATGTCATTCTAAAACCTGAAGAAGATGGTAAGCATCATTGTAGCCGTGGCACAGAACGGCACCATTGGAGACAAGAACACCCTGTTGTGGCACATCTCGGAGGATTTGCGTTTCTTCAAGCGCACAACCTCGGGTCATCCCGTGATTATGGGTCGCAAGACCTACGATTCGCTGGGTCGCCCGCTGCCAAACCGTACAAATGTGGTCATCAGCCGCACGGCAGAGCATATCGAGGGTTGCACCATCGCCCGCTCGCTGGAGGAGGCGATTGCGATGTTCCCCGAAGAGGAGGAGATTTTCATCATCGGCGGAGCGCAGATTTACGCCCTTGCGCTGGATGTTGCCGACCGCTTCTACCTCACACGCGTGGAGCACGACTATGAGGGCGATACGAAGTTCCCCGAGTGGGACGAGAGCAAGTGGCAACTCGTCGAGCAGGAGTCTTTCCCTTGCGGCGAGAAGTACCCTTATCCATTCGCCTTTGAGCGCTACGAGAGGGTGAAATAACAAAAGAAAAACCTAAAACTAAATACTATGAGATTAAGAACTTTTATTACAGCAATTGCGATGATGTGCGCTTTGACAGTATCGGCGGCGGGCAAGAAGAAGTCTGCAACGCCACAGCCCGTATTCAATCGCGCTCCGCTGGTGGAGACACCTTATGCGCAGCTTCCTCTTGGCGAGATTAAGCCCGAGGGTTGGCTCGGCGAGCAGATGCAGATTATGTTGAACGGTATGACAGGCGACCTCGATGAACTCTATGAGTTGGTGTGTGGTGATAACAACGCCTGGCTCGGTGGCGAGGGCGACGCCTGGGAGAGAGGTCCATACTGGATTGATGGCGCACTCCCAATGGCATACATTATGGGCGATGAGGCTCTGAAGGCAAAGGCGCTCAAGTGGGTTGAGGCTATCCTCGCTTCACAGAAGGAGAGCGGCTCGTTTGGTCCTGACACCGACCGCCCTTATATGTACGGTATGCAGCGCGGCAACGCACTCGACTGGTGGCCTCGTATGGTTGCGCTGAAGATTTTGCAGCAGTACTATATGGCGACAGCCGACGAGCGTGTCGTGGAGTTTATGACAAACTATTTCCACTATCAGCTCAAGGAGTTGCCAAAGACTCCGCTGGGCAACTGGACATTCTGGGCAACAGAGCGTGCTGGCGATAACCTGTTGATTGTTCACTGGTTGTATAACATCACTGGCGACGAGAAGTTGCTCCAGCTGGGCGAGATTCTGCACAAGCAGTCAGCCGATTGGACTGGTCGTTTCACTACTGATGACCACCTCTTCCGCCAGAACAGCATCCACTGCGTAAACCTCGGTCAGGGCTTCAAGGAGCCAGTCATCTGGTGGCAGCAGTCAAAGGAGGATAAGTTCCTCAATGCTCCACAGGAGGCTTTGCGCCGCATCCGCCAGACTATCGGTTTCCCAACTGGTCTGTGGGCAGGTGATGAGTTGATTCACTTCGGCGACCCAACACGCGGCTCGGAGTTGTGTACTGCAACCGAGATGATGTACTCGCTGGAGGAGATGTACCGCATCACTGGCGACAACACCTATGCCGACCTCCTGGAGCGTATTACCTACAACGCCCTCCCAACCCAGATTTCTGACAAGGGCGACGCTCGTCAGTACTATCAGCAGATCAATCAGGTGGAGGTTACACGCAAGCCTCGTAACTTCTCTACCCCTCACAATAGCACCGACATCCTCTTTGGTGTGTTGAGCGGCTACCCTTGCTGTACTTGTAACTTGCATCAGGGCTGGCCAAAGTTCGTGCAGAACCTCTGGCTCAAGAGCAACGAGGGTGGTGTTGCGGCAATGGTTTATGCGCCATCGACACTCTCTACAACTGTAAACGATGTGGCTGTGGTGATTTCTGAGCAGACCTGCTACCCATTCGAGGAGCAGGTGGCATTCTCGTTCTCATTCCCTGACAAGAAGCAGAAGTCGGCAGCATTCCCATTCGACCTTCGCGTGCCTGCGTGGAGCAAGGGTTACACCCTCACGGTGAACGGCGCAGAGGTTAAGGCCGAGAGCCCTCGCAAGGGTACTATCCGCTTGAACCGTGAGTGGGCTGATGGCGACAAGGTGGTTGTTACATTCAACGCCGAGGTGGTTATCTCTCGCTGGTATGACTACTCGGCTGTCGTTGAGCGCGGTCCGCTGGTGTACGCTCTGCGTATGGAGGAGCGCTGGATGCGCCACGAGTGCAACGAGGATGACGCACGCTGGTTGGGTCCTTACTACTATGAGGTTACATCTCCAACCCCTTGGAATGTGGCACTTCGTGACAAGGATCTCCACGGCGAGGCAGTGGCGAAGAGCTTCATCGTTGAGAAGGGCGAGTGCAGCGACACTCCTTGGACTTTGAATGGTGCGCCTATCAAGATCAAGGCGAAGGCTAATATGTTGCCAAACTGGCATATGCACCGCAACTCGGCTGGTCCTATCAACTACCTCACACAGCAGGAGCCTGCGGGCGAGGTTGGTGCCGAGGTTGATATCACACTTATCCCTTACGGCTGTACTACTCTCCGTATGACAGAGTTCCCAGTACGCTAAGGTTTTCTAAAATAAGTTTCAGGCAGGTTGTCCCAATGGGGCGACCTGTCTTTTTTTGTGCCCAAATGGACCAATCCGCCACTTGGGAAAATAGGTATTTATACTACCGCCCAAGTGAAACGAAAATAGTAACTTTGTCCACAAGTCAAAGTTGCTTTTTTTATTTCGCAAGGATGGGAAGATATTTCGATATGCTGATGGAGGATGTGCGTCTGAAGGAGGGGCTCACGGCGTGTATGAACTGCGGTGTCTGCACGGCGGTGTGTCCTGCGGCGGCATTCTACAACTATGACCCTCGCCAGATAGTGAACATCGTGCAGACGCGCGACGATGAGGCTATCGAGGAGCTAATGAAGGGCGAGGCGATATGGTACTGCGGCGAGTGTATGTCGTGCCGACCACGCTGCCCGAGAGGCAACACCCCAGGCTATGTGATTCAGGCTCTGCGCACGCTCTCGCAGAAGCTGGGCTTCTTTGTTGAGAGCGAGAAGGGTCGCCAGCAACTGGCCTTGAAGCGTGCCATTGGCGACAACATCCTGCGCACAGGCTACTGCCTCACACCCCGCAATATCCGCCCCGAACTGCACCCCGAGCAGGGCACTGTGTGGCGCTGGATAATCGACAACGATGAGCAGATATATGGTCGCTTTACCGATGTCTACGGCAAGGAGGGTGCGGGCGCTCTGCGCAAGTGTGATGAGGCGACGATGGCTGAGATAAACCGAATTTTTGAGGTTACGGGTGGCAAGGAGTTCTTCGACCTTATCGAACAGCACTCCGATCGCAAGGCGCGCGAGATGGGTTTCGATGGCGCCGATGAGGAGTACTTTATGGAGGTTTACACCCATAACTCTAACGAACACTATTAGACTATGAAGAGGTCAAGTTGGACTGATTACCAGAAAGATATTGCCGACGACAACTACTACTACGCTCGCTCGTGCATACGCCAGAACTTTTTCCCTGGCAGCGAGAAGGTCTTTCTGGATATAGTTGGCAAGGATTTGGGTCGCAACATATTTGATGACCCTCTACATACATCGTGTATGGGCATCGGCTACCACTCGGATGTGGTGCCGCTGGAGACCATTATGACCGTGGTGGCGCGTCAGTTTGCACTGATGAGCGAGGCGGGATATGAGAACTTCACCTCGTCTTGCATCACATCATTTGGCATCTACACCGAGTTGCTCGCTACCTGGGAGGAGTTCCCCGAGCTGGAGGAGCGCACGCGCGAAAATCTCTACAAGGCTACGGGTAGGGAGTTCAAAACCCCGAAAAACCTTGCCCACACCTCGGATGTGATTTTCCACCACCGCGAGGAGATTGCCCAGAAGGCGAAGCGAAAACTTATAAATGTTTATACGGGCGAGCCGTTGAGGGTTGTTGAGCATATAGGTTGCCACTACGCCAAGATATTCCCAAAGAAGGGTGTTGGCGGCTCGGAGTTCCCCTATGTGTTGGCAGGAATGGTCGAAAGCTGGGGTGGCGAGATTGTTGATTACCCCGAGCGCAGACACTGCTGCGGCTTCGGCTTCCGCAATTATCTGGTGCAGGCGAACAGAGGCTACTCGATTGCCAACTCGCACAAGAAGCTGGAGAGTATGGCGCCCTACAAGCCCGACTTTATCGTCTGCAACTGCCCTGGATGTTCGATGTTCCTTGATAAGTGGCAATACACCCTCGCCGAGATGGAGGGCACCACATATGGTCAGAATGGTGCGGGAATACCCGTGCTGACCTATGAGGAGATGGCAGGCCTGGTGCTGGGCTACGACCCTTGGGAGCTCGGGATGCAGATGCATCAGGTGGATGTAGAGCCGCTGCTGGAGAAGATGGGTGTGGAGTATGACCCCTCGGCGAAGTATCTGGGTGGAAATGGAAAGTATATAGGTCGCCCCGAGTCGGCGATTGTGAATAGTTGCTCGCAAGAGGTTTTATATAAGATGAAGAGGTAGAGATGGGATATCATACAATAGTCATAGGAGGAGGAGTTGCGGGTATGCAGTGCGCAAGCGAGTTGCTGCGTCAGGGCGTGGCTGTGACCATCATCGAAAAGGGTATTGAGCTGGGCGGAAAAATCCGCAACTGGCACAAGCTCTTCCCTACATTCACGCCTGCCGATGAGGTGCTGAAGGAGATGCTCGAGCGACTGAACTCATCGCCCGACCTCACCCTCAGGATGGGTTGCGAGGCGGCGAAGATTGAGCCAAAGAAGGTGACCCTTACCTCGGGCGAGGAGATTGCGTGTGACTCGGTGGTGGTTGCCACGGGCTTCACGCTCTTTGATGCGAAACTGAAGGAGGAGTATGGCTACGGCATTTATGATAATGTGGTTACCTCGGCAGACCTTGAGAGGATGTTCAACGAGGGTGGGGTGCGCCTCACCACGGGCGCTGTGCCTCGCCGCATAGCCATCCTGCACTGCGTGGGCTCGCGCGATGAGAAGGTGTGTCAGCGCCACTGCTCGAAGGTGTGTTGCGTGACTGGCGTGAAGCAGGCGATGGAACTCAAGCGAATGTTCCCAGATTCAGATGTCTTCAACTTCTATATGGATATCCGTATGTTCGGCCCTGGTTACGAGGAGATGTACCGTGAGGCGCAGGTGGATTACAATGTCCACTTTGTCAGGGGTCGCATCTCGGAGGTGAGCCCTACATTCGACAGCCGCCTGCAGATTAAGGCCGAGGATACGCTCACGGGTCGCCCGCTGAAGATGGCGGTGGATATGCTGGTGCTGCTGGTGGGTATGAAGTCCAATGCGCTGAACGAGAGCCTTGTGGCGGAGTGCGGGCTGAAGACGCAGCCGAGCGGTTTTATGCAGCCTGTGGATTCGTTCCTGCACAATGTGCAGAGCAATGTCGAGGGTATATTCTATGCGGGTGCGGTGACTGCGCCAAAGAGCGTGGGCGAGTCAATAAACGAGGGCGCAGCGGCGGCGCGTGCCGTGGTGGAGTGGCTTGAAAAGAGATAAAAAGGAGGCGAGATGATTAACTTCGGATTTTCAATAAGCAAGCCCCGCGCGATAGATATCGACCGCAACAACCTGCGCAAGAGCCGCGAGATTACGCTCGAGATGCCCGAGTTGCAGGCGTGTATCGGTTGTGGGTCGTGTACGGCGAGTTGTACGGCGGGCAACCTCACGGAGTTCAACTTCCGCAAGGTGCATACGCTGGTGCGCCGTGGCGAGTATCAGGGAGCCTACGAGGAGATGAATAAGTGTATGTTGTGCGGAAAGTGTCGTCTGGTGTGTCCCCGAGGCATCAATACGCGCGGTGTGGTAATGTTGATTAAACGCAAACTTGGAGATTTCTGATATGACCTTTTTTGCAAGATTTTGTATTCCATTCATTGCGGGTGCGACGATAATGTTTGCCGTAATCGCTGTGAAATATATATCGTGGCTACGCAACCTGCCACGCAAGGATTGGCAGCGGATTGGGCGTGGCGTGCTCTCGTGGCGCACGGTGGAGGCGTTGTGGGAGGTGGTGCGTGAGTCGCTGCTGCATTGCCGCATCTTCAGGGTGAATCCCCGTCTGGGATATATGCATATGAGCCTTGCGTTTGGCTGGTTTCTGCTGATTGCCGTGGGCTGGGCGGAGACTGTCGCCTACCTCGGTTTTCGTTGGGTGCCATTGCAGGGACATGTCTTTTTCAAATATTTCGTGCCGCTGAACGGCATCACCGCACACAAGCCCGTGTTCGACTTTGTGATGGATTTTCTGCTGCTCTTCGTGCTCTCGGGAGTGGTGATGGCGTGGCTGAAGCGTGCCCGCTCACGGGCGTTGGGTATGAAAAAGACCACAAACCATATCCTCTTCGACCGCATTGCGTTGTCGGCTCTGTGGTTTGTCTTTCCGTTGCGACTGCTTGCCGAGAGTGTCACGGCGGCGATTTACGGCGGCGGCAGTTTCCTTACGGGAGGGCTCGGCAGAGTGCTCTCGATGGCGGTCGGCGGTGAGGCGCTGGGCGTGGTGTATGAGCCGTTGTGGTGGATGTACTCCGTGGCGCTGGGGGTCTTCTTTGTTGCGATGCCGTTCTCGCGCTATATGCACATCTTCACCGAGATTCCGCTCATCTTCCTGCGTCATTATAGCCTGCGCCCCGAGGCGATGGAGAAGTCGTACGATAACTTCGAGGTGGAGGCGTGCTCGCGTTGCGGAATATGTATCGACCCTTGCCAGTTGCAGTCGCAGCTGGGGATCAACGAGGTGCAGTCGGTCTATTTCCTGCGTGACCGCCGTTACAATATGCTCCAGCAGAAGATTGCCAACAACTGCCTGATGTGCGGTCGTTGTGAGCAGGTCTGCCCCGTGGGCATCAACCTCAATACGCTGCGCCTGAATTCGCGCTCGTCGATGCGAAATATCCCCCACGAGGGTCGCTACGACTATCTGCGTGGCGTAGACCGCTCGGTGGGCGAGGGCAGGGTGGGCTACTTTGCGGGGTGTATGACTCTGCTGACACCCAACACTATGTCGTCGATGAGGCGTATCTTTGCGGCGGCTGGCGAAGAGGTGTGGTGGGCCGACAAGGAGGGCGGCGCGTGTTGCGGTCGTCCGCTGATGCTCTCGGGTGAGGTGGATTCGGCGCGCAAGATGGTGGAGTACAACAAGTCGCTCTTTGCAGGGCACGGCATAACGACGCTTGTCACTTCGTGCCCGATATGTTTGAAGGTATTTCGTGAGGAGTATCATCTGGAGGGAATTGAGGTGCTGCACCACTCGGAGTATATTCTGCGTCTGATGGAGCAGGGCAGGCTCAAGGTGGGGCGCGAGGCGGATGCGACATTCACCTATCACGACCCTTGCGAGTTGGGTCGCGGAAGCGGTATCTATGACCAGCCCCGTGCCGTTATCGAGGCGGTGGGCAGACTGCTTGAGCCCGAGCAGACGCGCCAAAATGCTTTGTGCTGTGGCTCATCGGTGGCAAATACGGCAATCAGCGACGCCCAGCAGCTCTCTTTGGCCCGAGGTGTGGCGGCGCACCTTGAGCAAACAGGGGCGGAGACCATCGTTACGGCGTGCCCTCTGTGCAAGAAGGCCATTGCGCGTGGCGCAACCCGCCAGGTAGCCGATTTGTCGGAAATCGTGGCTCGTTGCATAAAATAGTGAAAAATTTATAGCGTTGTGACGCGTTGAAAATCAATGCGTTGTCTTTTGGTGTGATAAAAAAGTTGTAAATAAATTTGCAGAGAACGAAATTTTCACTATCTTTGCAGTGTCGAAATGAGAAATGTCGGGCTTCGGCTCACAAAAAGATACATCGCGGAGTAGAGCAGTGGTAGCTCGTCGGGCTCATAACCCGAAGGTCATGCGGTTCGAATCCCATCTCCGCTACCATAGAGGAAAAATCGAAAGGTTTTTCCTCTTTTTTTTGTTTTATATTTAATTTCCAATTATACAGGTTTATTGGTCAAAATAGTGGGCTTATTGGACTTATTGTTCAAAACTTCCTCAATATAACAAAATAGCCCGCCGAACGGTAAGGGTCAGGCAGGCTTGTCCTCATTCTCGCAAACTATATTTACACCCCGACCTCTGAAAGGAGAGTATCAGTGTCGCTTCGGGCGGAATCCAGATATAAACAAATACAAAAAAACGACAACCATTAGGCTGTCGTCTTGTGAGCGGAAAACGAGACTCGAACTCGCGACCCCAACCTTGGCAAGGTTGTGCTCTACCAACTGAGCTATTTCCGCAAATATGTGGCGTCAGGTGTCTGACATAAAAAAAGACAATCACAAAAGCAACTGTCTAATTTTGAGCGGAAAACGAGACTCGAACTCGCGACCCCAACCTTGGCAAGGTTGTGCTCTACCAACTGAGCTATTTCCGCATTGTTCTGAACTTTGCAACCAGGAGTTCTTCCCAATTGCGAGTGCAAAGATATAGCAAAATTTCTTATCTGCAAAACTTTTCGCATTTTTTTTGCATTTTTTTTACATCCTCTCTCGCGCTATACTCTGCTAAAGTTCAAAAACTCACTCTTACAACATTGTATTACAGGCAATTACGCTATTTCACCACCGAGCGACCCATCCACACCATAAAAACTCCCAAAACGATGCTCAAGCCCGTATAAAGAGCGAACATTGTCCAGTGGCGGTGCTGCATCAAAAGGAAAATATCGTCGGCAAACGATGAAAAAGTGGTAAATCCGCCGCAAAAACCCGTTACAAGCAGCACATTCATCGTGGGCGTGATGAAATTGTTTCGCTCGGCGAGACCCAAAAGCGCACCTATAATGAAACTTCCGACAACATTCACCACAAAAGTTCCCAGCGGAAAACCTCCCACATCCCACAAATGGCACAAGCGACCCGTAAGATAGCGCAGGCAGGTACCACAAAAGCCTCCCACACCCGCAATAATCATAGCCTTCAGCATAATATCATATATTTATTAAACCATTTCAAAAGTTGCAAAATCAAAAATAGTGCCACTCACCGCCCGCACAACAAGCCAGACTAACAAGCCGCTCGACAAGCGCAACAAAATCTCCACCCGCCGTAAAAACGGCACATAATTTGCCCGAGAGTGCAATGATAACAAAAAATTTCATTAGTTATGCATTTGACACCAAAAGAGATTGACAAACTCCAGTTGCTCACGCTCGGACTCATTGCCGAGCGCCGACTGAAGAAGGGGTTGAAACTCAACCACCCCGAGGCTATTGCCTACATCACCTCAACTGCTCTGGAAGGGGCGCGTGCGGGTAAGACCGTTGAACAGGTGATGACCGACGCCGCCGCTGCGCTCACCCGCAAAGATGTGATGGAGGGCGTGAGCGATATGATTACACTTTTGCAGGTCGAGGCGGTCTTTACCGACGGCTCGCGCCTTATCAGTATTCACAATCCTATAAAGTAAGACTATGAGCAACGAGAATAAGACAACAAACACCCCCGTGGTGCAGCACCAGACCTCAATGCAGCCCCTCTACCCCGCCAAGCAGGGATACAAGCCCCAGCAGGAGTGTGGCGT
>JAFYOF010000014.1 GCA_017560305.1 Alistipes sp. | reverse complement strand
TCGCCCGTTTTCAGGGTTGTAAAGCATCACTTTTCCCGTGCGTATTCTGCCCGAAATATCGACTTGCCAAAAGACCGTTGCACCCGTCCAATGTTTCGATGAACCTACATTGTAGCGTTGCATCAATTCGCTTGCAGCCGACCTCCCGATATAGGTTTTGAGAAACTGATAAAGATTGTTCTTCTCATAGTGATTCATTGAGAGCTGCATCATCCTCGGCTCTATGAATGATGGCGGTGGTGGCTCAACTTTGATGGGCCTTACCACTGGGTGATACTCATCATTCAGTCGCTCCTTTGCTTCGGGGTTCTCCTCGAAGTACATCTTTGGTGTGTAGTTGTAGCCGCACTTCTGTTCGTGATTACAGCGTCCTACATAGTCGGGGAAGCGTATCTGCTTGTCGGTGTCTATGTATCGTGCGAAACAACTTTTACGGTGGCAGTTGGGGCATATGTGCCGCGAGCTGACACCCTTGTATGGTTCTAATATGAATCTGTATGCCATAGATTTTTCTGTTTTGTTGTTACTATCCACATTTTCGCAACTTCACAAAACCGTAGGTTGCAAAATGTGGATAGTAACAAGTTATTTACTGTACTCTCCGTGATTGATTTTCTTGAATAGTGTTCCCAGATGGCGTTTCAACATCATCTTGAAAGCGTGTTCCTTCATCCCGTAACTCTCTGCCAATGCGATTCCTTCTGCGGTGGTAAACCTCTGCGGAAGGTAATGGTATATGGTTCGGTGCAGCTCATTGAGTTGTTCGTTGCCTATCGATGCCTGTACCCTTATGGCTGTTTTTCGGAAATACTCCGTCAGTTCAATGGCTCTACGCACGCTCTCTGTGTCGATAGCCTCCTTGTCACACTCTCCGCAAGTCCATCGTGCAAGTTGGATTATCAGACAAAAGCGAATGATGTATATCTCCAATTTGCAGTAGATACCCAGCAATGCCTCGTTGCTCTCCAAATCACATCTTCGGGCGTTGTCGTGCTGCCACGCATAGAGTTCTCGCTTTGCCGCCTCACGAAAGGGGAGGATGTGGGCTTGCAGTTCGTTGTTCTCATCAAACTCACACTCTTGGTCTATGAGTCTGCCGATAATTTGCTGCCACTCGTGTTCAAGTTCTTCGGGAGTCTCTCTATCGTTCCAACGGCTCTTCTCAACAGCTTCGGGCATTACGAAGAGTATGCGGTCGATAAATCCATTGCTTGCTCTCTCGCCTTTACCCAACTCTCCGAGTATCTTTTGTTGGATAGTGCCGACTACGGAAATGTATGGTTGCTTGATGAAGATTGAACTTTGCGAACTCTTGCGATCCGAAATTGTAGGCTTGGCGTTGAATACTGACAGCCAGAATTGCTCCTCCGAGCCGTTGTTGTAGCGGTTGAAGTTCTTAAACCACGCTGATAGCTCGTCCGACCATAGGCACAGCCCACGAGGATTCTGTGCGTGGATAAGGCTCAACCCTTCGGGTGTGATGTCCGACACAAGGAAACGGCTACGCTTGGGAGGTACGGGAAATTCATCTTTGCCAGCCTCCAAACGCTCTTTCTTTGTCATTGCCATTGTACGCTCATACTCGGCATATTGCTCCTGATACTCCTTATTACATCGGTAATCGTGCTCGATAAACGGGTGAAAAGCAAAACTCAATGGATGACTTTTGTTTGCTCCTGGTCGCCCGATAAGTGCCATATATAGAATAGAACTTTCGAGCCAACCTCGTTTCACTTGCACCAGATGTGAGTTACCAATGCTCACCGCCAATGCCGATAGCATAGCCGCAGCGATGTAGTCGATGGGATAACCCTGCGAGTCGCGCAATTCGGTGATGATGCGTTGGATTCTGAGAGGAAAGGTACTGATAGGAAATTCTCCTCCCGATAGTTTTGCCCCCTTGAGCATAGCCTCGCTGATAATACTCTCTGCTGTCAATCGTCTGTTCATAGCTGAGGATATTAGAGGTTAAAACCGCCTTTGGGTTTGCGCTTCACGCCGAGGACAATCTCTGCCGCTTGCTCTTGAAGGTTGAGAGCCTGTAATGGCTTTCGCCCCGACTCAATCCATTGCAACAACTCATCTTCGTAGAAGTAGAGTTTCTTGCCACGCTTGTATGCAGGGATAAGCCCTTTGCGTGCGAGTGTGTAGATAGTAGGTTTCGCCTTGCGTGTGATTTTGCAAGCCTCGTCAATCTCGACAATACGATGCTTGTCGGTTGTGGTCTGTGGTTGCAATGCCGCCACAATTTTGTGGATTCGCTCCACCTGTTCTGTCAGATAACCCACCGCCTGCGGCAGCTTATCAAAAGTGATGTTTTCATTTGCCATATGCGAATTAGTTTTAATGTTTCGTTGGCAAAGGAAATCGGTGTTATAATGGTGGAATTACCCACCAAAACATAACTACAAAATAACTTTTGGATGGTGGTTGGTAGTGGTAAGTGGTTGATAATTAAGCAGTATTTATACTCCTTGAAATGACAAATTTGTTCGGGACTAAATATACGATACTGATTAAATGTTCTAAATAGTACTCTATATGTTAATATTTGATTAACTTTGTACATTATAACAATTATAAATACCAATTGTATGTATCTATTCGACAATGAAAGTAATAGTCTTGTGAAGGTTGATAAATGTTCATTTAAGTCCTTGGGCTTGGATGAAAGAAATAATTTGCAGGAATGGATAGCCAAAGAACCCTCTTCGTTAGGCGAGGAGTTACTAATTATTCAAAAAGAGTTTGATGGATTTTCTGACACAAGAGAGAGACTTGATTTGTTGGCATTAGATAAACGCGGTAATCTTGTTGTTATTGAGAATAAACTCGATGATTCGGGTCGTGATGTAACTTGGCAAGCAATTAAATATGCCTCGTATTGTTCAAGTTTGACAAAACAAGACATTATTGATATATATCAAAAGTATTTAGGTGCAACATCTTCTGCAGAGGAATCTCTAACAGAGTTTTTTGATGGAAAAGATTTGACTGATATAGAAATAAATGTAGGTAATACTCAGCGAATATTTTTCGTTGCTGCTAATTTTAGAAAAGAGGTAACATCGTCAGTGATGTGGCTATTGAATTTTAATATCCGTATTAAGTGTTTTAAGGTCACTCCTTATAAATATCACGATAAAGTTCTTCTTGATTTTGATCAGATTATCCCAATTAAGGATGCAGATGATTATACTATAAAAATTGCAGCAAAGAATCAAACTGAAACACAAAATGCCGAAGCGTCTCAAATTAGACATTCTAATCGTCAAAACTTCTGGGCAGATTTTATTGAATATAACAAGAATAATAATGGGCTATTTAGCGGTTCCGCTGGTACTACTGATAGCTGGCTTGGAAAATCCATTAAAGGTTTTAGTGGGGTAAACATCAATATATGTATATATAATAGTTCAACTCGTTCTGAAATATATATAAACACAGGTGATAAAACTAAAAATAAGCATATATTTGATTTCCTACTATCCCATAAAGCGGAAATAGAGCAAATGTTTGGAGAAGAATTGGTATGGCAAAGACTTGACGACAAGGTTACTTGTCGCATTAGAATAGATAGGAATGATTTATCATACCTTAATCCTGAACATCACGAGGCTATTTTTGCATTTTTTGTAGATACGACAAATAGAATGATGAAAGCATTTACACCTTTTGCTAAAAAGTATGTAAAGAATGTATAGTTTACGCTATGTTTTCATCCAACTTAATCCTGCACTCGGACTCGGTGTGCGACATCTTGCGCTCGATGGTTGAGATTTCCAAGTCGCAGAGGGCGTGAGCAAAGACACTCTTAATGAATGTGGCAGTTTGAATACGCTTTTTGCCGAAAGCTTTGCCGATATTCCAGCCGAAATGCATCAGGTCGATACTTTTTAGGGCAAAATCAACCGATACGGGCGATACCTCGTGTGGGGTGTCGCCCAAACTATATTCTGTGATGTAGCCACACAAGCGGTTTAATTCAGCCTCGCTCATATAGGTGACCAAAGTCTGCTTGGCGTAGTCAAGCACACGATTCAACTTATCTTGCGATGCACGTTCTTGCTTTGCAATAGCATTGGCACGCAAAACCTCATACTCTGATGGCTGTGGGGTAGTCTCAACAATAGCAACCTTCTCGATAGGCTCGGCTGCGATAGTGGGAACATCAGTTGCAATAGCCACCTTTTTCAACTTTTGAAACGCAGGAAAGCGCATCAAGAACTTTTCCATTTGGGGTAATAGCAATTCGTTGAGCATCATTTGCAGACTGATATAGAGTGCCGACAACACAATGACGGTTGCGAAAAATGCAACAGCCGAACTGAACTCATCATACCCTTTGACAAGCACGAATTTTCGAGCCATAACACCAAAGAGCAAAATCGCTCCAAATACAAATAGATAGAGTGCAATATATTCCGTATGTCTCTTATTCATAGTCATCTTTGTTAATCGTTCGTGAGCAAAGATATATGAATAATCAACACGAAAAATGGCACTTGTATTTATTGACCGCACGTGTCATTGGTTGTCCTATCGTGTCATAGGTAGGAGGGAACGCGAACTGCCTCAAACAAAAAATATCTGCATCATTCGACAATAAAATGATGCAGATAATTCTATGATAGTTAGAGGTGCTTTTCTCCCTACCTTTTGCAATTTTCACCCTACTTTTTTGGGTTTTCTCCCTACTTTAACGAAATTTTATTGGCCGTTTCGCGTTTTTTGGAGTTCACAAGGTCAGCATAAATCTGTGTGGTGGTAACATTCTTATGCGTTAGCATTTTCGATACGGTGTAAATGTCTGTGCCTAAAGAGATTTGGATGACCGCGTATGAATGCCTGAAGCAGTGGAAGGTTATTTTCTTCTTTATTCCAGCATCGGCAATCCACTTTTTCAATGGGTGGTGTGTCATTGCTCGGGTGAGTCCTTTGAACACTAATCCTTTTCCCCATTCACCGCATAGTTCCAACGCCTCGTGACTGATGGGAAGTGTTGCTTCGGTCTCGGTTTTCTCGGTACAGATACGAATATAGTAGCCTTGGTCTGGACCCATTTCAAAGTCGCTCCATTTTAGTTGCAAGATGTCGCTGATGCGTAATCCTGTCATACAGGCGAAGAGTGATGCTTGTTTTAGCACAGGAATACGGCAGGGTGTGGCTGCCAACTGCTTTACCTCGTCGAGGGTTAAATACTCTTTCTTGACCTCTTTCCACTCAATCTTTTCGAGAAAGTCATTGATATTTTCTCGCAACATCTTCTCTTTGTAGGCAATCTTCAGCAAGGCTCTGAATGTTGAGTAGTAGCCTGCTGCCGAATTTCGAGAGATATATGAGTTGGGGTGATGTATCTGCTTGCATTTGAGCAGATAATCGCGAAACTTTTCGCACAACTCAACGGTAATATCTCCGAAGGTACATTTACCACCGCAGAACTTCTCAAAGTGGTTACAAACGCAATCCCACTTTTCGTATCGTTCGCGTGCCTTTTGTCGGAAGTAAGCGAGGAAATCAACCTTCTGCTTGTTCTTGTCGAGGAAGCCGAACTCCTCGTTGATGAGTGACTGCACACGAATACAGCGTATCGCCTCGGCCTTATTGAGCATCTCTTGGTTAAACATTCGCTGTTGCTCGTTGCGAGGCTTGGCGTAGATGTAGATGCCGAGGAACTCTCGGCGACTCATCTTCATTGTATAGGGATTACGGATTGCAGGG
>JAFYOF010000013.1 GCA_017560305.1 Alistipes sp. | reverse complement strand
GATGTATCTTGGAGGCAAGTGGTACAGTCTCACGGCAAAGGAGGGCACATATAACGACAACGACCCTATCGGCGTGTTAGATGTTACAGTGCTTTCAAACCTCGTGCTGGACAAGATTCTCGGCATCACCGACCTGCGTACCTCGAAGAGAATCGACTTCGTGGGTGGCATCCGTGGTCTGGGCGCATTGCAGAGAAGAGTCGACAGCGGCGAGATGAAGGTTGCCTTTGCTTTGTACCCTGTATCAATGCAGCAGCTAATCGACATCGCCGACTCGGGTAACATTATGCCTCCAAAGACAACTTGGTTTGAGCCTAAGTTGCGTTCGGGCGTTGTTATCCACTCATTTGAATAATTTCAGGAAGGCTATCGGAATGTTTTTTCGGTAGCCTTTCTGCTCCTACATAGAGGTTTTACACTCACCCCACAAGGGTGCTCTTTACACCGATTTTGACGATATTGCTTTGCTTTTTACGACTGCGATATTTTCCACATCAAAAAGAGAGAGAACCTTGAGAGAGAGAGTTTAAAGTTGCAGCGATAGAGATAAAATATCAGAAAAAAGTATAATTCTAAAACTACACTATATGGCAAAGATTAAAGGACGAATTGTTGTGGATGTCGACCGCTGCAAGGGCTGCGGCGTCTGCATCACGGCGTGTCCGTGTAATGTATTGGATTTTTCGTCGGAGGTGAATGGCAAGGGCTACCGCTACATCACAATGAGCAATGAGGACGCCTGCACCGGCTGCGCCTCGTGCGGTATGATTTGCCCCGACAGTTGTATTGTTGTTTACCGTCAAAAATTTGAGTAATATGGCAGAGAAAGAGGTGAGACTTATGAAAGGTAACGAGGTGATTGCACACGCTGCCGTACACTGCGGTTGCGATGGTTACTTCGGCTACCCTATCACCCCACAGTCGGAGGTGATGGAGACACTTATGGAGCTCAAGCCTTGGGAGACCACGGGAATGGTTGTCCTTCAGGCAGAGTCGGAGGTCTCTTCAATCAATATGGTTTATGGCGGCGCCGCTACGGGCAAGAAGGTGATGACCTCATCGTCGAGTCCAGGCGTTAGCCTTATGAGTGAGGGCTTGAGTTATTTGGCGGCAGGCCAACTACCCTGCCTTGTAGTGAATTGTCAGCGAGGAGGTCCTGGTCTGGGTACTATCCAGCCATCGCAGGGCGACTATTTTCAGGCGTGCAAGGGAGGCGGTCACGGCGACTACCACCTCATAGTGCTCGCACCCGCATCGGTGCAGGAGATGTACGACTTCGTGGGCTTGGGATTTGACCTTGCGTTCAAGTACCGCACCCCAGCGATGCTTTTGGCTGATGGCGCTATCGGTCAGATGATGGAGAAGGTGGTATTCTCGGAGCAGCAGCCTCGCCGCACCGATGAGCAGATTGCACAGGAGTGTGGTTCGTGGGCATCCTGCGGCAAGGGCGCACGCAAGCACAAGAATGTTGCCACTTCGCTCTTCCTGCAGCCAGATGAGCTGGAGGCGCTGAACAATAAGTTGCAGGCTACCTATCGCGAGATTGAGGCCAACGAGGTGCGTTACGAGGAGTATATGTGCGACGACGCAGACTACATCCTTGTAGCATTCGGCTCGTCGGCTCGCATCTGCCTCGCCACAGTGGATATGGCACGCGAGCAGGGCATCAAGCTCGGTCTTTTGCGACCCATCACACTCTACCCATTCCCATACGCCCCATTAAAGGCTATGGCGGAGCGTGGCGTGAAGGGATTTATGTCGGTGGAGCTCAACGCAGGTCAGATGGTCGAGGATGTTCGTCTGGCAATCGAGGGCAAAGCCCCAGTGAAGCACTTCGGCGTCACCGGCGGTATGATATTTAATCCAGAGTCAGTATTGGAGGCTCTCAAGTCTAACCTCATAAAATAAGGAAAGTTATGGCAGAAGTAGAGATTAAGGCAGAGAATTTGGTATATGCCAAGCCTCGATTAATCACCGATACGGTGATGCACTATTGCCCCGGTTGCAGCCACGGCACCGTGCACAAACTCATCGCAGAGGTCATCGACGAAATGGGGCTTGAGAACAAGACAATAGCCGTTTCGCCCGTGGGGTGTTCTGTGCTGGCATACAACTACCTCGATGTGGACTGGATTGAAGCGGCACACGGACGCGCCTGCGCTGTGGCTACGGCAGCAAAGCGTCTGCACCCATCGCATCTGGTATTCACCTATCAGGGTGATGGCGACCTTGCGGCAATCGGCACAGCCGAGACCATCCACGCAGCAGCGCGAGGAGAGAACATCGTGACAATATTCATCAACAACGCCATCTATGGTATGACCGGTGGACAGATGTCGCCCACAACACTGCTGGGTATGAAGACCGCCACAACGCCTTATGGTCGTGACCCTAAGCTGAACGGCTTTCCATACAAGGTGGCAGATATGATTGCACACCTCGACGGCACAACATACATCACACGCCAGAGCGTTCACACACCAGCCAATGTGCGCAAGTGCAAGAAGGCTATCCGCAAGGCGTTTGAGAACTCGCTCGCAGGCAACGGCTACTCGCTGGTAGAGGTCGTGGCAACCTGCAACAGCGGCTGGAAGATGACACCAGTGGAGGCAAACAAGTGGATGGAGGAGAACCTCCTGCCAGTATATCCGCTGGGCGATATTAAGTGTACAACCCTACCAAAATAGTGAGATATGAAAGAGACGATTATTATAGCAGGCTTCGGCGGTCAGGGTGTATTGTCAATGGGTAAGATTTTGGCATACTCGGGCGTTATGCAGGACTTTGAGGTCACCTGGATGCCCTCGTATGGACCAGAGATGCGAGGCGGCACAGCGAATGTGACTGTCATCATCTCCGACAAACGCATCTCGTCACCCATTGCCGACAGTTACGACACAGCAATCATCCTCAACCAGCAGTCGATGGATAAATTCCAAAACAAGGTGAAACCTGGCGGTGTACTGATTTACGACACCAACGGCATCACCACCCCACCATCACGCACCGACATCGAGATCTACACCATCGACGCCGCCACCGAGTGCGCCCGTATGGGTCAGGCAAAGATGTTCAACACGATGATTCTGGGCGGCTACCTCAAGGTAAAACCCATCGTGGAGATGGAATATGTGATGCAGGGACTCAAGAAGTCGCTCCCCGAGCGCGCCTGGAGGTTCCTCCCACAAAACGAAGCCGCCATCAACCACGGCGCCGAAATCATCAAGAAGGTGAGGTAAATCCCGCTCGCTTTATACAACAAATCCCAGCTATTCGGCTGGGATTTTGCTTTAAGAATGCTTCACACTAAAACCCTATCTTGCGGTGCTCGGTGGGTTTATGGGAGAGAATCTCTGCGCGGCAGAAGTCGTTGAGCTGCTCGGCAGAGGGCTCTGCGCCGTTAAGGATGAGCGACACAGTGCGCTTGCGGGCGATGTTCTCAATCTGACCGCCGCTGAAGTCATACTGCGCAGCCAGCGAAAGGGCTACCCCCTCATCCAGATTGGGAATCATCGACTGCCATATAGCCGTACGCGCCTCGATGGTTGGGCGCTCGAACTCAATCTTATAGATGAAGCGACGCTCAAACGCCTTGTCAAGATTCTTCGTAAGGTTGGTTGTAGCAATCATAATACCCTCCAACTGCTCCATCTCCTGCAGAATGATGTTCTGAATGGCATTCTCCATCTTATCCACCGCTCGCTCTGCCCCCTCGTTGCGCTTACCCAAAATCGCATCTGCCTCATTGAAGAGCAGAATGGGTGCTCGCTCACTCCTAGCGACAAGTTGGCGGTAGTGGTCAAATGCCGCCTTGATGTTCTTCTCGCTCTCGCCCACCCAGCAACTCTTTATATTACTGATATCCACCAGCATAACATCACGCTGTGTGATGCGTGCTATCTGATTGACTGTCTCGGTCTTGCCCGTTCCTGGCGCACCATAGAACAGACAGGCAAAACCTCGGCGCATACCGTTCTCGGCAAGGCGGTCGGTCACCTGATGAAACATCTCGGGCTGCAACAACGCAGTCAACTGGTCAATCTGGCTCTGAATACCCTTACCGTAGAAGAGTCGCTTCGGCGCAAACGAGGTGTAAGGAGTCAGCCTCTTATCCTTCGCCGCATCCTTCACCGAAACCGCAACATCGGGGCAAAACTCTCGCTTTGCCTTATCGGTCAGGTGGAAGTAACGAGGGTCTGCCATACCATCATTCTGACAAGGCTCAACGAGCCCCGCCTCACAAAGCGGATGCGTTCCTTCCTTCAGGCATTGACCGATACCACGCACTCTATGTGCTCGCGTGAAATAGTCCTCCCAGTCGTGCGTGCCCACCATATCGTCATCGTGGTTGATGAAACGATTAAGGTATACACACATCATCAAACCCGAAACCATAATGCCAGACCAAAGGTTATAGCGCTTGAACGCCTGTGCAATGGGCAATTCGGGATTAGCCTCGATAAGTTCACGCAGACGCTCCTCAAGCATAAACTCATCATCGTGGTCAGCCTCAAACACATCGTTCACACAGTCGTAGAGCTCACCGCTTGATAAGCCCGCAATTGACTTTGGTGTAAACTTACGATTCTCCTTCACTGCCTCAATCACACCCATAGGCACGGTGTAATAACACGAATTATCTCGCTTGAAGCGATTGACAAAACCCTTCTCAAAGAGTTTATCCGCCTCGCCCATCATCGCAATGAGGCGGGTTGTACGACAGCCAATCATATCGGCAAAATCGCTAATCGTGATACGGCGCTCGTTGCTCTTCTCGATAAATAGCGAGAATACCAAAGCCTGCTCCGAGGTAATCTCCAGTCGCTGGGCAATCTGCTCCAGCAAGCCGTTCGCCTCGTTGTAGAACTCCTCGCTAAGCTTGTTGTCGATAGCGAGCTGCACAACCTTTTCGATGCAAGACAAGAGTGTCATTTCACTCTGATTAACCACATTTCCCATATCAATAACATTTAATTTCGAGACAAAGGTACGGGCTTTGTCTGCCACCTTCTGTCAGTGCCATAAAAAGTCAGTGAAAAAGATGTGATTTTCTGCCAAAAAGTGTCGATTTGAGGATTTTTTCTGGTTATGACGCGCGGATATTCGTATTATTGAAAGGAACTTCCACTAACAAAATTCCCCTCCACCACACGGGTAGAGAGGAATTATTTTCTTGCTTTTTTGAGAGCTATTTTTGCCACTCGGCGAGTTTCGCCTCCAACTCCTCGGCTGTGCAGAGTATGGCGCGAGGTTTGCAACGCACCGCCTCACCAACAATACCAGCCGCCTCCAACTGCGATATAATGCGCCCCGCGCGATTGTAACCAAGTTCAAAATCCCGCTGCAAAGCACTTGTCTGCGCCTTACCTGTTTCTACCACATACTTCGCCACCTCAACAAACAGAGGGTCAGCCTGCGAAAAATCAAATTTCTGTTCCATAGGTTTTATGTTTAGTTATTTTATTCTATCGGCACAAAAGGCCTTGCGCTTGCACTCACGGCAATGCTCGCCCGCCCAAACAGAGTTGAAATGGTCGGCAGCAGCATCCACCAACTGAAGGTCATCGGTCAAGATTCCTGCCTCAAAATTACGCTTGCCATCAGACTTCATTCCGATGCCTGCGCCTGTGAGGTTCGCCGAACCGATATAAGCCACCTCACAATCAAAGACCATAATCTTGAAATGCACCCTCGGGCAGAGCTTGCGCTTCAGCTTTCGGGCAAGAGCGGGATACTTATCGAAGTCCTCACGAAAATTAGGGCCTGGCTCCTTGGCGTGCAACAGACGCACCTCCACACCCCGCCTGACAAGGATATCAAGCACCGCAAGGAATGGCTCACGCCCCGCCCCCACCTTCACATAAAGATCCTTGATATCGGCCGTACCAATCACCAGCGAATGCCTCACCCCCGCCACCCGCGCCAGCACCTCGTTATAGTGCGCAAAGTCAGCAATGTAGGTTGTCATTTGATATTTAACAGTTCTTTTGCTGTATCTCCAATAAGTCTTATTCGATCAAACACGCTTATGGATCTTGCATTAGGATGATTAGACCAAAGAATCTTAGTATCATACCCCTCAATAGTGTAGACCGCCCGCAACTTATCAATATAGTATTCCTTCAACCAAGTCTCTTTTATTCCTTCAAAAACATCGGGACGCTCTTCCCAATTTAGAATTATAATTAAATCAGGGCTATATGCATCTAATATGTGCTTTATACGGTCGAGCTTTCTGGAAGCAAGGCGTAACTGATGAAACTTCTCCTTGTCAGCAATTTTACTCCAAACTCCCATACTCTTTTGACTTTTATCGTGCTCAATACTATTAAGATTACCATAACCCATCTGCTCAATGACTTGATAATCTTCATCAGTCAACCTGGTGATATCTACGCCGAAATATCCTTTAGTGATATACAAATGTAACTTCTGGCAGTAGGTCCAAAAGGTCCACTTATTATTCTTATTCCAATTATCCCGCAGACTATGCTCGTCTGTTCCATCTTGATTATTACCTTGAGCGGTTACCACATTAGAGTTTTTATCCAAGTAGCAAGATAACTCCCCACGATGGAAATCTCGTATCATCTCATCGAATTTAACCCAACCTGCAGTATCTCTGCCCACATAAAAAATCTTTTTAGGGGCAGATTTATAATTCTCAAATGTATATGGAATAAACAATCCATTTTCAGGGTGAGCCTCCTCTCCAATCTCAACTACCGTTTTGCAAAATTCCTCAACCAATGGAAGGAAATAGTCCTTATTAATTCTCATACTTTAATTATTTTTCGCATTTCACTTCTTATACACCTTAAATTTATACTCCGCTGCAGTTGCGGGGGCGTTGCCTTCGCCGAGACCCTCTTCGTAAATCTTTGCACGCAGACTGGCGGGCGCCAAGACACCCACAGTACAGCCCATCGACAAAATCTTCTGACGAAAATCGAACGAAGGGCAGAGGCGAAACTCAAATATCGAATGCTCGTCGGTGGTCTCCACCTCCACCTGCGAGTGGTGCAGCGGCAGACTGCGCAAGAAATTACGCTGCCAAGCATCCGTCTCCAGCGCCACAGGGCAGACATCGAAATCCTTGTCGTTCAGGATTATACCATAGCAATCAGCAAAGACCTTCTCGGCGTCAAACTTCTTCGGCAATTTAAACTTTGACTCGGTAGTCTCCACCGCCAAAACACGGTCGAGAGCATAGATGTGAGGCTCATCGAACCTGTCGGTCTTGCCAAGCATATACCAGCGCTGCTCAAAAAGTTTCACACACCACGGCTCAACATCAAACGAGCGCGCCTCCTTGTGCTGAAAACTGCGGTAGGTGATATGCACCTTCACACTCTCGCGCATAGCCTCAACAATCGGCATAAGGAACGACTGCCCCGAGGGGACATTCTCGAGCAGAATGCGACTTTTCAAATCCTGATTTCCGTTGAGCGCGCTGTTGACCGAAAAAGTCTGCAACAACCACCTGCGCATAGACATATTGTCGATTCCATCACGGTCAGCGATGACATAGCCCTGCCGCCCGCGGTCATACTTGATTTCTATGTCGAAGAGTTCCTCCACCGCATCGGTGTAGCGGTGAAAGGTGCGCTCACCCAACTCCTCGCCACGCCCGAAATGCGACTCAAAGCGCCTCTCCAGCTCCGCGCGCGAGATGGGTCCACGATTGTAGATGGTCGTCACCATCCAAACATAGCGATTTATAAGTCCTGCCGTACTCATACCCCTAAAGTTATTTATGGTAAAGTTACAAATTAAAATCTAATCCACCGCTCGGGCGAAAAGAAAAAGTGCAGCGCGTGTAGGAATTAAATTTTAACGCAAAGGTAGATCACCTCACTGACAGAATGCGACAGAGTGATAATGTTTATTGGTCAAAAAAGGAGAACGAAATATCAAAATGTTGCACAAATGTTGTCAAAATCAGGAATTTAAGACAAAAGAAAAAACGCTAACAACTTATTTTGTAAGTCATTAGCGTTTCTTTGCTGTGGTGCCACCAGAAAATGAGTTTCATTCCTAAATGGCTATATATCTTTGCATTAAAGAAATGCTCCAAACGTAATCTCCCGCTATTGCTCCACCTAAATTCTGCACCATTCTGCAGTGTCTCGCAGAGTCGAGTTCCTACTTTGATGCAAAG
>JAFYOF010000117.1 GCA_017560305.1 Alistipes sp. | reverse complement strand
TCTGGTTCATAGGTGTAGTCTTCACGGCGATTTTCTCGGCGCCGAAGATGGCGTCCAAGCCTCGTCCTAAACCTTTCTGCTTCATATCGTGTTCTATTTTTGTTCTTTCTTCGTTTTGCGGTTGCGCTTCAGGAACTCCTTCGCAAGGGTGAGGTAGTTCACCGCGCCCGTAGCCGTTGCGTCGTAGAGCATCACTGGCTTGCCGTGCGAAGGTGCTTCGCCGAGGCGGATGTTACGCTGGATTACGGTGTCGAATGCCAACTCGCCGAAGTGCTCACGCACCTCTGTCGCCACCTGATTGTTCAGGCGGTTGCGCATATACATCGTCAGCACGAAGCCCTCGATGTCAAGGTCGGGGTTAAGACCGCTCTTGACAATCTTGATTGTGTTGAGTAACTTGCTCAAACCCTCCAGCGCCAGATACTCACACTGCACGGGGATAAGCACCGTGTCGGCAGCCGTGAGGATGTTTACGGTGGTGTAGCCCAGTGAAGGCGAGCAGTCGATGAAGATGTAATCGTACTTGTCGCGAATAGGCTCCAGAATGTTCTTCATCACAAAGTGCGCATTCTCCATATTTGGCAACTCCTTGTCGGCAGCCACCAGCTGGATGCTCGAAGGCAGCAACCACAACTTCTTGATATCGGGGCTCTGGAGTATCACCTCTTCGGCACGCTTTTCGCCGATGATACACTCGAAGATACCCTCAAGGTCGGTATCAAATCCCAATCCTGAAGTGGCGTTTGCCTGTGGGTCGGCATCCAAAAGGAGCACCTTCTTGCCCAGCAGGGCGAGCGATGCTGCGAGGTTGATAGCGGTGGTAGTCTTGCCTACGCCGCCTTTCTGGTTTGCTAATGCTATTACTTTCGACATCTGTGGTCTATTCTCTTAAATGTTTATCAATCTATCATTTGCCCCTCTCTTTGTGGGGCTGACCCCTTTGGGGTAGGGCATATAATCGGACAAAATTAGTGAAATTAAATTAAATAAAACAATGGTTTGCGAAAAATGATTAACTTTGTGGAGTGTAAAATGAAAAAACGCAGAAAAATTATGGCAGAAAACACGATAAATTCGACTGAAAACAACGCTTCAAATTCGCCCATCGCGGAGCCAATTTTGGAGCCAATTTTGGAAACAAATTTGACACCGAAACGGGCACGCTGGTATGACGCTCTGGTGATACTTCTTTTGTTTGGTCTGGCGCAGGCTGCAGGTGGCGCTTTGTGTGGTTTCCTTGCGCCTGTTATAGGTATGGAACTGCCGAGCGAGATAATGCGCGAAAGTGTTGATAGCGAGGTGGTTGAATATGTTCGCTTCCTGCAGTCACGAATGGTTGCCGTGAGCCTATTTTTCGCTATGATTATTGCCATCCCGATGATTGTCTGGTACACTCGCCAGCGAGGTATCAAGCCCTCGATTTCGTTCCGCCGACCAGGTTGGGCGACCTCGTTCCGTCTGCTCTGCGGATACCTGCTTTTGTGGTGTATCACAATCGCCGTTGAGCCGTTGTCTGAGTTGTTGCCTGGCGACCAGAGTATACTTGGTGGCGGAGGATGGCTGCTGGTGTCGGCTGTGCTGATTGCGCCGCTCTTCGAGGAGTTGGTTTTCCGTGGTTACATTGCCGGTCTTTTGAAGTCGGCTTATGGCGGTTTGGCGGCGTGGATTGTCTCGGCAGTTATCTTCGGCGCGGTACACTTCTATCCATCTGTGATTCCGACTGCTACGCTCTCGGGTCTGGTGCTCGCTTTCTTTTATCTGCGCTACCGCTCGCTTGTGATGGCAATCCTTCTGCACGCTATGAATAACCTCACCGCCTGCTTCCTTCTTACTATCGATATGAGCGGAGTTTCGTTGCGTGATTTGGTGGGCGAGGGGACGCTCTACTGGTGTATCTATGCCGCTTGCGCAGCCATTGCTTTGGTGTCGCTTGGCCGTATGGCGGTGGTGGTGAGCCACATCAAAAGTGACAATATTGCGTAGAAAAAGCAATAATCTCAGAAAAAACTGCGTTAGTTTCGCGTAAAAAACCTATCTTTGCCAATTATTATGCGTAATACGGTTAAAATATCAATTCTGTTGCTCGCCTTAACGGCGATGTCGTGTCGTGAGTTGCCCGACTATCTGGTGGGTGACAATGTCGTTGCGCGTGTTGGTCGTGAGGACCTTACGCGAGAGGATATTGCCCAGCTCATCCCTGCGGGCGTGACTGGCGAAGATTCGGTGGCGTTTGCCAAGGCTTGCGTCGATAAGTGGTTTGTGCGTCAGCTCAAGATTCAGGAGGCGGAGGCTCTCTTCCCTGAGTCGGAGCACGATATCGAGAAGTTGGTGGAGGATTACCGCCAGTCGCTTCTCATCTCGCGTGTCGACCAGTACTACATCGACCAGCAGATGGACAAAACGGTGACTGACGAACAGGTTGCCGAATACTACAACGCCCACAAGGCTGATTTCACACTCGACCGCACTTTGGTGAAGGGTCGCGTTTTGCGTTTTGATGCAGCCTATCGCCAGAGCAAGAAACTCAAGGAGCAGATGCACAAGGCCGCTACCTCTGCCGATGCCGAGAAGACCTTCTCGGATGTCTGCCAGAAGCAGGGCTTTCAGCTCATTGACAACCGCTCGGAGTGGATTAACTTCTCGGATTTCCTCGCCAACCTGCCAGTCCTGGCGGCGAAGGACAACGAGCCGCTGCTCGATAAGTTGGGTGTTCAGGAGATGAAGATGGGTAAGGACTCTTACTACTTTGACTTCACATCCGTATGCCGCAAGGGCAATGTTGCTCCGCTGGAGGTGGTTGCCGACAACATCCGCCGCATCCTCCTCACGCGTCGTCGTGCCGAGGTCATCAAGCAGCACGAGGAGCAGATTTTCCAGTCGGCGCAGAGCGAGGGTCGCTTGCGTCGCTTTGGTGTCGAGGAGGTTGAGAAGCCCGACAGTTTGCAGTAGAAAACGAAGAATATTAAAAGTAAAGAATATATGTTGAAAAAGTGTATTTTGGCAATGTGGGTGGTGGCTCTTGCAGCCTCTGCCGTAGCGTTTGCCGACAAGCGACAGGTGGTGCTTGACCGCGTTGTCGCTGTTGTAGGTGGCTCATCAATCCTCTATTCCGAGGTGTCGCAGATGGCGCAGCAGCTCGTTGAGCAGCGTCGTGCGCAGGGCTATACATCCGACCGTGACCCTATGAACGAGGGCTTGGAGGAGTTGATGAAGCAGAAGTTGCTCTACAATCAGGCTTTGATTGACTCGGTGGTTGTTGGTGCCGATGGTAATATCGAGGCTCAGGTTGAGAGTATGTTGCAGGAGATGATTGCCGAGGCAGGCTCAGTGAAGGATCTTGAGACTCGCGAGCATATGCCTCTGTTTAACTACCGCGACATCTTGCGCCAGCAGGTCAAGGAGCAGTACTATGCGCAGGAGATGCGTATGGATATCGTTAAGAATGTGGTCGTTACCCCAGGTGAGGTGGAGCGTTACTACAACCAGCTCAAGGAGGAGGACAAGCCTCTCGTTCCCGAGCAGTTTGTCTATGCTCACATTGTTCGTTTCCCAGCATCGCAGGAGGAGGCGAAGCGCCGTACCCGCGAGCGTCTGCTCGATATGCGTGAGCGTATCATCTCTGGCCGCTCGTCAATGGCTGTGTTGGCTCGTACCTACTCTCAGGACCCAGGTTCGGCGATGAAGGGTGGTGAGTATCCTCCGGGACCATTGTCAAACCTTACAGCACCTTTCGCCGAGGCGTTGGCGAAGCTCAAGCCAGGTCAGATTTCCGAGGTTGTGGAGTCTATGTATGGTTTCCACATCATCGAGCTTATCGACGAGCCAAAGAACGGAATGTACCACTATCGTCACATCCTTCTCAAGCCAGTCTACACCGTGGAGGAGGAGAACGAGCCATTGAAGTTCCTCGACAGCCTCTCGACAGTTATCAAGGCTGACTCAATCACCTTCGAGGCTGCCGCGATGGAGTTCTCGCAGGACGATTTGACCAAGATGAACGGCGGTCTGGTGACCAACCACGACCTTCTCATCCGCTTCAACGCGAACAATGTGAAATACACTGCTACGAAGTTCCGTCGTGAGGACTTCAGCGACAAGCAGCAGGATTATATGAACCTCATCCGTATGAAGGAGGGTGATGTATCTTCGGCATTTGTGACTACCGACATCAACGGTAATGTCATCAGCAAGATTGTCAAGATGCTCCGCATTATTCCTACTCACTCAGCATCAATGGAGGAGGACTATGTCACCATCGAGGAGATGGCACTCACCGAGAAGAAGAATGGTGTCTTCGACAAGTGGATGCGAGAGAAGATTGACGGACTCTATGTCCACATCGACCCCGACTTCCGCGAGGGTGAGTTCGAGTATGATAATTGGGTGAAATAAAGTCGGTTAAGGTGCGTCGTATAATCTCTACATTGTTGGTCATTGTGGCGTTTGTCGGCATCCTCTGTGCTCAGGGGGTGGTCACCCGTCACACCCTGCCTCAACCTGCGTCGCTGGTCGATACGCTCAAGCAGGCTCGCCGTGCGGGCTCTGCCGATGCTGATGCCGCACCACGCAAGCGCAAGGTCGATTATATGGCAGACTTGGTGAAGCCTTACAACAATACCACCGACAGCGTCATCTACCTTGTGGGCGACTTTGCAGCGCATCACAACGGCGCAGTCATCTGGTGCGACAGCGCAGTGCGTTACAGCGACACCAAGTGGGGATTCTTCTCACGCGTGGTAATCAACCAGGACTCCATCTTCATCTATGGCGACAGCGCTATCTACGATGGTGAGGGTGCTCACGCCGAGATTTACGCCCCCATTGTCAAGGTGGTCGATGGCGACGCCCTGCTCTACACCTATAACTTCAGTTTCAACACCGAGACCCGTGTGGGTCGCTACACCGATGGCGGTGTGCTGGTGCACGATGACAATATTCTGGAGTCGGTGCGTGGCTACTACGATGCTCAGGAGCACAATGTGATTTGTGTCGAGAGCGTGGAGGTACACGGCGCAGACTATGATCTGAAGACCGATTCAATCATCTATAACACCCAGAGCGAGTTCGCCCGTTTCTTCACCAACAGCGAAATCTGGAATGTCGATGGCGAGTACCTCTCGGCTGATGAGGGCTACTACGACCGCGCGCAGGATCTCTATATGGTCACTCGCAACGGCTATCTGCTCACTTCCGAGCAGGAGTTGTGGGGCGACACCCTTGAGTATCACCGTTCTGCCGAGCGCATCGTGGCGCGCAACAACATCCAGATGGATGATATGAAGAACAAGATGATGGCCTTCGGCGACTTTGCCGAGTACTGGCAGGCGGAGGGCAATGCCCTTCTTACTCGCCGTGCAGCAGCCATCAGCTACGATACATCGGAGAGCGACAGCCTCTTTTTGTCTGCCGATACGGTCTGGATGCTCACCATCGAGCCTACCCCCAAGAAGATTATCCCTCCTATGCCCGTTGACTCATCGAGCGTAGCGCAGGGTAATAATGGTATGCTGGGCTTTACTCCGCCGCCAGCCTCTATGATGCAGAGCGGTGCGGGTAATATTCTCTCCTCAACGCCACCGCCGGCCTCTATGGCGCAGGGTGGTGCTGGAAACATCATTTCGGCTACGCCACCACCTCCCGCTTCTGCTATCTCATCAGCAAATATGGCGGAGGGCAAGGAGCAGCAGGGTGCAACTCCAGCAGTTGATATCAAGGCGCCCGAGGAGGCAGCTCCTATCGTTGAGCCATCGGCTGATAGCCTTCGTTTGATTGACTCCATTGCGCAGTTGAGCCCCAAGCAGCAGAAGGCCTACTACGCCGCATTGGCAAAGGCCGAGGCAGAGCGACTGAAGGTTGAGCGCGAGCGCGAGAAGGCTCGTGCCCGCAAGATTCTGCTTGACTCAATCGCTATGGTGCGTCAGGCGAAGATTAACAAGCAGTTGGATGCCGCCAAGCAGAAAGAGTTGGAGCGTATCGTGCAGGACTCTGTGCGCCGTGCCGAGCGCCGAGCGAAACTCGTTGCCAAGGGTCGTGATGTGTCGGCTCTCGACCGCGAGGATAGCCTTGCGATGTTGCGCAACGCCCGCATCCGTGGCGAGATTGCCCGTGATACAATCAAGCACGATAGCATTCAGGATCAGCCTCAGGTTGAGCAGGAGACCGACGAGGAGACAACTCCCGAGGTGGAGGCTCCCGATAGTGCTTATCGTCTGCTGAAGGCCTACCGCAATGTGAAGATGTACCGCTCCGATGCGCAGATGGTCTGCGACTCGCTTGTGAGCAACTCTCGCGACTCAATCATTCACCTCTTCGTCGCCCCCGTGATGTGGAATCAGGCGAACCAGTTGGCTGCCGAGCAGGTTGATGTATATAGCAGCAACGGCAAACTTCAGCGTGCCGAGTTTATGGGTAGTCCTATTATGATTGCCGAGATTGATACCACTTATTATAATCAGGTGGCGGGCAAGTCTATGATTGCTCTGTTTGAGAATAATGAGATTTACCGCAACGATGTGGATGGCAATGTGCAGACAATCTACTTCCGTACCGAGTCCGAGGATTCGCCTCTGGTGGTCGAGATGACCTACCTTGAGAGTGCGTCGGCATCGTTCTTTATCGAGAAACAGCAACTGGTGGGCATCACCTACCGCAACGAGGTACCATTCTCGCTCTATCCGCTGGCGCTTATCCCCGCCTCACAGCCTCTGCGCCTGCAGAACTTCAAGTGGGTACCCGAGTTACGCCCTACGCGCAACACTATCTTTGACCGCAGGGTGCGCCCAACCGAGCGCGAGGAGCGTGAGAGTCGCCGCCGTCCGACATTCTCTATTGTGAGTATGATGGATAGATATAAGGAGCGCCTTTTGCTCAGTGGCGAGTGGACCGACCGCGAGGATCAGCTCACACCAGAACTCATAGAGTGGCGCGAGCGTCACCGCGAAAAGTAAGATACAGACCACGCTTTCGGGCGTGGTTTTTTATTGCTTGGGGTCGAGTCGCTGTGGGGTAGAGTGATAGTAATAAATCAGTTACGCCGTTGCACCCCTGTCGAAAGAGATATTTGGATAAAAAAGTGCTGAAAATATTTGGTCAAATGGAATTTGTTTTCTACTTTTGCACCGCTCAAGAGTTGAGATGATGCTGTTGTAGCTCAGTGGTAGAGCACTTCCTTGGTAAGGAAGAGGTCGTCAGTTCAAGCCTGATCAACAGCTCACGGAAAACAAGTGCCGCCTTTTGGTGGCACTTGTTTTTTTGTTGTATATTGGATATTGCTGAACTGACGACCTCAAAAGTCCTCCTTTGCCAAAGGAGGATTTAGGAGGAATGTAAATATAACCCTACGGGTGCGTCAGCATCCGTCAGTTCAAGCCTGATCAACAGCTCAAACATTGAATCAAGCAAGTGCCACCGCAAGGTGGCATTTGTTTTTTATACCACCTTCTATGCTTGCATAAAGAAGGTGGTATAAAAAACAAAACATCGTGTATCGACTTGCTTGATGAGGTGTTTGAAAGCGCCACCGCGGAGCGGTAGGGCAAGGCAAAGCGAAGCGGCAGCCAAGCCTGATTAACGCCTATGCTAGCATAAGGAAAAGGGACTATCCGACTAACGGACAGTCCCTTTGTTATTTCAAATCCCATCTCTACCTCAGGTTCATCACCTCGTTGATGCCCAGCGCTGAGTACATCTGCTGCAACTCCTCGTCGGTGCGGTCGGATACCACCAGCAGGCGGTCACCCACCATCAACTCGGTATTTCCGCGCGGTACAAAGTAGGCGTCGTTGCGCGAAATCATCACCACCAGAGTGTTGTCGGCAATGTCTATATCTCGCAGCGTGCAACCATTTGCAAGCATCGCATCAGTCACACCAATCTCCGAGAAGTTACTCTTAATCGAGTCGGGAATACCCACCTTGAAGAGCGGCTCTTTCTCCTCGTATGCCAGCCCCAGCCAGTGTGCCATCGAACTCACCGTTGTACCTTGTATCAGCAACGAAATGAGCGTGCCCATAAAGACCACATTGAATATCAGGTAGCCGTTTTCGATGCCCGCCACGATAGGGTAGGTGGCAAAGATGATAGGCACAGCGCCTCGCAGACCCACCCACGAGATGTATATTCGTGCCTTGGTCGAGAATCGGCGGAATGGTGCCAGGCAGGCAAACACCGCCACAGGACGCGCCACAAATATCATAAACATAGCCACCGCACCGCCCAGCAACAAGATCTCGGGCTGCAGCAACTCGTCAAGGTTGACCAAAAGACCTATTGTGAGGAACAATACAATCTGCGCCAGCCAGGTGAATCCATCAAAGAATGTATTGAGGTTTGAACGGTGCACCAACTTGCTGTTTCCCACTACAAGACCCGTGATATATACCGCCAGATAGCCGTTACCCCACACAAGCGATGTGAACGAGAACGAGAAGAAGACAAACGCCAGCAGGAATACCGAGTAGAGCGAGGGGTTGTTCTTGATGTTGATGCGGTTGATGGCAAACACAGCCAGACGACCGATGCCGTAACCCAGACCGCAACCGACCACCATCTGCACGATGAACTTCACGATGCTCTGACCCACCGTAGCCGCCTCGCCCGAGGTCGAGAGTGCCGACACCAGCACGATGGTGAGCATATACGCCATAGGGTCGTTACTACCGCTCTCCAGCTCCAGCATAGGGCGCAGATTCTGCATCAATCCCTGCTTCTTGCTTCGTAGAATTGAGAAGACCGAAGCTGAGTCCGTTGACGACATAGTGGCCGCCAGCAGCAGCGCCACGGGGAAACTCATTGCGAGTCCCACCCACGATGAAAAGAGGTATATGAAGCCGCCCAGCAGGCACGCGGTCATCGCCACGCCCAATGTCGCAAGCGTCACACCTGGTGCAAGGATGGGTTTGATTTCCAGAAACTTGGTATCCATACCGCCCGAAAAGAGGATGATACACAACGCCAGCATACCGAGAAACTGCGTCAACTCAAACGAGTCAAACGAGATGAAGTGCCAGCCAAAGACCATACCCACGCCGAGGAACAAGAGCAGCGCTGGCGCACCAAACTTATACGCCAACTTACCTGCCACCACCGCCACAAAGAGCAATGCCGCCCAAACCAATAAAATATTTTCTGATAAACTCATTTTTCTTCTTCTCCTTTCTTGCCGAGGCTCTGCTTCTTGCCTGCGAAATAAATTAAATTACAATCTTCACTTCACTGATTGGACACAACTCCAAATCAATGTTCTCAAATACCTGCGCCGCCACGAATGTGCCAATGGGCGAGGAGTATATTTCCACCACGATGGATGAAACCTCTGCGGTGGGTGTTGTGCGCAAGGTAGTGAAATCTCCATTATTCACCAACTCCAGAATGGTCTGCTTTTGGTCTTTGCTGAACTTTAACATCTCCTTTTTTAGGAAGCATCTGTCTTTGGTGTGGTATGGAACAAGGCTTTTACCCGAAAGCCTTGAGGTTAGCATCGCGCCACCTACCATTACACCCGTTGCGCCGAAAAGCACTATTGCCGACTTTATGTTAGGCATATCGCATCCCGCTAATGCCCAGCAATTGATTGCCAGAAGAACGACTCCCGTTACAGTTATAAGCAATGGTATAGCAATACCTTTTCTGCGTGGCTCAATATTCTCGTTGTGCGAAGTGTACATTACCTCGCAAATACTCTTTTTTAACATCTCATTTCTTATTTTACGAATTTATAAATGGACTGAAAAGTCCCCCATTTTTACACATAAGTGCCATATCCTCCCTGCGCAATCTTTGTGCAAAGAGAATACATTTTTCTTAACAATGTGCGTATGGCTAAATTCGTAGGCGGCATAGCGTGAGCAGATAATACTCCGCACTATGTAGCGCCGTAGAGATGTTGTAGTTGAAAATATCTGTCACCAACCCCTGATGTCCTTTAAGGGCTGTGTGATGTTGCTCTTTTGGGATATTATGTCGGCGCGAACTCTGATGCGATGTGCTGCGCGAAGAGTGTACAACGGGCGAAAAATCTGTTGCCGTGCGGAAGATGTCGTTGCCGTACTCCTCCAGCACATTGCGCTCCGCCTGTGCTCTGTCCGCCTCGATAAATGATGCCTCCACCTTGCCTCTCGCGTCCACCGACGCCGAGTCATCCATCCAACCCAAAAGGCTGAATGAGCAAGCGATGAGTATGGCAAACAGATATCGTTTCATTGGTCAATACGGAATCCTTACTGTGGAAGGAATGTGTAGGTGATTGTACCCTCGTGGCGTGCTGGTGCCGAAGGGTCGATGTTGAAGAGTGAAGCGCGTGCCGCCTTCAATGCCTCCTCGCGCATAATCTCGTTACCGCCCTCCTTGATCTTTGCGGCAATAACCTCGCCACCCTGATTGATTGTCACGGCAACAACGACCTGACCGCCCGTGTCGGTGGTGTAGGCTGGTACGATGAGTTGTCGTTTGGTTCTTACTGGGTTGCGGAATTCAAACTTTACGGTCACGCCACCCTTATATTTCGAGTCCTCGCCCTTGCCTGATTTCTTCTTCTCGGTCTGCTCCTGTGGGCGGTTGTTGAGTATCGACTCCGCCTCGCGCAGACCCGCCTCATAAGCGGCGCGGTTGGCCTCCATACCCTCGGCAACGCTCTTTATCGACTCGTTAATTTCCGCCGTGTTGGTGTTGCGGTCATCCTTCAGCTCCTCGTTCAGCACCGCCTCGTTTGACTGCAGGTTGCGAATCTTCGACCACTCGATATCCTGCATCTGCTTCATCTTTATCTCCTGCTCCAGACGCTCCTTCTCCTTCTCCAGCTCTTCGAGTGTCTGCAGGTCCACATAGATGCCCTGCATATGAGGCTTCGAGCCCACGATGATTTTCGATGAGAAGAAGACGATTCCGATGATGAGGTAGGCGATGACCATCACGCTCAAGCCCAGTCGGTGGTCGTATGCCCACTCGCCCGCATCCTTCTTGCGGTTGTCGAATGGCAGACGCATACGCTGTCGCTTTGGTCGGTGAGCCTGCTCCGCTGATGGTGCTGCGGGACGCGCTACGCCCTGATTTGCAGCATTATTCGCTTCTGCGGCGTTGTTGTTTATGCTATTTTGTTCTATATTTGACATATATTCTGCTCCTTGGCTTGTAATTATTTGGCAAAAGTACATTTTTTTTGCGAAATAATGTTATCTTTGTACGGTTTTTATTGACTCAGGTCAAGAAACCTTTGCAAACTATAAAGATTGATAATTATGCAAACGAAACAACAGACCCTATCAGCACCTATCTCGTTTTCGGGCAAAGGTTTGCACACTGGAGTTACGGTAAATATGACCGTTCATCCTGCCGACGACAACAACGGCATCGTTTTCCGCCGTGTTGATCTGGAGGGCGCACCCGTTGTCCCAGCCTTGTGTGAGTATGTTACCGACACATCGCGCGGTACTACCATCGAGAAGGGCGCTGCAAAAGTAAGCACCATTGAGCATATCGTATCAGCCCTGTGGAGTATGGGTGTTGATAACGCAATAGTAGACATTGACGCTCCCGAGACCCCGATTATGGATGGCTCTGCCCGCGAGTATGTAGCCAAGATTGAGCAGGTGGGTATCGTAGAGCAGAAGTCTGACCGCAAATATTACGAGGTGACCGAGAAGCAGGTCTACACCATTCCCGACAAGGGTGTGGCTATCATCATCTACCCCGATGATGAGTTCACCGTTTCGGTTCACATCGACTTCAATTCAAAGGTTGTCGGCAACCAGTACGCTACGCTTGATATGTACAGCAAGTACACCGAGGATATCGCACCTTGCCGCACATTCTGCTTCCTGCACGAGCTGGAGCCACTTCTGAAGATGAATCTCATCAAGGGTGGTGATTTGGATAACGCTATCGTTGTGGTTGAAAACCCAATCTCTGACGAGCAGCTGGAGCACCTGAAGCGAGTATTCAACAAGGATGATATCCGTGTTACGGGTGGCTACCTCAACAACCTCGAGTTGCGTGCAAGCAACGAGCTCGCGCGCCACAAGTTGCTCGATTTGCTCGGCGACTTCGCTCTGCTGGGTATGCGTATCAAGGGTAGGGTATGGGCATCGCGTCCAGGTCACTACGCCAACACAGAGTTTATGAAGCAGCTCTTGCTTGCTATCCGCCGCGATGGCGAGAAGCCAGCCTTCAAGTATAACCCTGCCAAGCCAGCGCTTCTGGATACAGCCAAGATTATGACTCTCTTGCCACACCGCTATCCTTTCCTGATGGTTGACAAGGTTTTCCATATTGACGATACAAGCATCGGCGCTATCAAGAATATCACCGTAAACGAGCCTCAGTTCACTGGTCACTTCCCAACCGAGCCGGTTATGCCTGGCGTGCTTCTGGTGGAGGCTATGGCACAGGCGGGCGGTATCTTCGTGCTCAACGGCGTTGAGAACCCCGAGGAGTACTCGACCTACTTCCTCAAGATTGACAATGTCCGCTTCAAGCGCAAGGTTGTCCCTGGTGACACGCTTCAGTTGGAGGTGTTTATGGTTGAGCCTTTGCGTCGCGGTATTGCATCAATGCTGGGCAAGGTCTTTGTAGGTGGCACATTGGCCTGCGAGGCAACTCTTATGGCACAGATTATAAGAAACAAAAAAACGGAATAATAGAATATGATTAGTAATTTGGCTTATGTTCATCCCGATGCGAAAATCGGTGAGAATGTGACTATTGAACCATTTGCCTACATCGCCGCCGATGTTGAGATTGGCGACGGATGCTGGATTGGTCCCTCTGCTGCGATTCACGATGGTGCGCGCATTGGTAAGAATTGTAAAATCCACTCATTTGCCTCTATCGCCTGCACCCCTCAGGACTTGAAGTTCCGTGGCGAGGTATCTACGGCGGTCATCGGCGACAACTGCGAGATTCGCGAGTGCGTTACCATCAGCCGTGGTACAGCCTCTACAGGCACTACAATCATCGGCAGCAACAACCTCGTGATGGCTTACGCCCATGTGGGTCACGATTGTGTTGTTGGTAGCAACTGCGTGATTGTCAATGGCGTATCGTTGGCGGGTGAGGTGCATGTTGGCGACTGGGTTGTTATTGGCGGCCACACCGCAGTACACCAGTGGGTACACATCGGCGACCACGCAATGATTCAGGGTATGTCGGGCGTAACCAAGGATGTTCCTCCTTACATCACCGCTTCAAACGATGGTCACTACGCAGGTATCAACAAGGTGGGTCTTTCTCGCCGTGGCTTCACTCACGAGCAGATTATGTCAATCCACGATGTTTGCCGCATCCTCTTCCAGAGCGACCTGAACTACATCAACGCTTGCGAGAAGGCTGAGGCTGAGCTCCCTGCATCGGTTGAGCGCGACTACTTGCTCAACTTCGTGCGTTCATCTTCACGCGGTTGTATCAAACCTTACCAGAAGAAGGCGAAGGCGGAGTAACTTGCTTCAAGTTAAATATAAAGAGATGAAGGGCGTTGTTTGAGATGTTCTTCATCTCTTTGTCTTAATATGAGGGTGAAAAATGGTATTTTTCACTATAAATATTTGTATTGTAGGAAATTTTCACTATTTTTGCATCGTGAATGAAGGAGTAAGGGGACGAGTGAGTCCCCTTATTTCGTATCTTGACTCGAAATAAACTTATCAAACAATGATAGACTGCGAAAAAATATTAGCGATTGCCGATAGAGAACTATCTGGCACAGATATGTTTACGGTGAGCTGTAAGTGCTCGCCAATGAATGAGGTTGAGTTGCTCATCGACAGCGACACATTTGTTACCATCGAGCGTTGCGCTGAGCTTAGCCGCACCATCGAGGCGGAGTTCGACCGCGAGGTGGAGGATTTCTCATTGACAGTTGCGTCGGCAGGTATCGGCTCGGAGTTGAAGAACATCCGCCAGTACCGCAAGCTCATCGGCTCATCTATCGAGGTGTTGCTCTTCAGCGGTGTGAAGATTCTCGCGAAGCTCGACGCCGTAAGCGATGAGGGCATCACAATCTCTTACGAGGAGAAGCAGGCTGTCGAGGGCAAGAAGCGCAAGGTGTTGGTTAATGTTGAGCGCACCTTCTCATTCGACGAAATCAAGTATACCAAGGAGTATCTCGATTTCAAGTAAAAATTCCCTAAATGGGTGATTTCGTTGTTGGGCTTGTTTCCTGATTGCTCACATACGCTCAAGTATGCTGCGCATCAAAAACTTCGCCCGCCTAAAAATCCCTCCATTTATAAAATTTTTATGGTGAGGGAGTAATGGGAGTCAGTCAATAAAAAGAAAACAAGAAACAAAATAAATAAAAACAAAGACAATGGAAAACTTAAATCTTATCAGCAACTTTGCTGAATTCAAAGATCAGAAGAACATCGACAAATCTACGATGATTGGCGTTTTGGAGGATGTCTTGCGTCACGCATTGCAGAAGCAGTTCGAGAGCGATGAGAACTTCGATGTCATCATCAACCCAGAGAAGGGCGACCTTGAGATCTGGCGCAACCGCGAGGTTGTAGAGGATGGCGCAGTTGAGAATCCTAACACCCAGATTTCAGTATCAGAGGTTAAGGCTATCGACGCTACCTATGAGGTGGGCGACGAGTACTCTGACCAGATTAAGATGAACCAGTTCGGTCGCCGTGCTGTGTTGTCATTGCGTCAGAACTTGGCTTCACGCCTTTTGGATTTGGAGAAGGCTAACATCTACGAGAAGTATTCTGAGAAGGTTGGCGAGATTATCTCAGCCGAGGTTTATCAGGTATGGAAGCGTGAGGTGTTGTTGGTTGACGACGAGGAGAACGAGTTGATTCTCCCAAAGAGCGAGCAGATTCCTAACGACTTCTACCGCAAGGGTGACACCATCAAGGCTATCGTGAAGAGCGTTGAGATGAACAACAACCAGCCTCGCATCATCCTCTCTCGTACCGCAAACCAGTTCCTGGAGCGCTTGTTCGAGCAGGAGGTACCAGAGATTTACGATGGTCTGATTACAATCAAGACTATCGCTCGTATCCCAGGTGAGCGTGCTAAGGTGGCAGTTGAGTCTTACGACGACCGCATCGACCCAGTAGGTGCTTGCGTTGGTATGAAGGGCTCGCGTATCTACACCATCGTTAAGGAGCTTCGCAACGAGAACATCGATGTTGTGAACTACACAGCAAACGCTCAGCTTATGATTCAGCGTTCACTCAACCCAGCGAAGGTATCTTCAATTACAATCGACGAGGAGCGCAAGACAGCATCGGTTTACCTCAAGCCAGACCAGGTATCACTCGCTATCGGTAAGGGTGGTTTGAATATCCGCCTCTCGAAGATGCTCACAGGCTACGATATCGATGTATATCGTGAGATTGAGGAGGAGGATGTTGCACTCACAGAGTTCGCTGACGAGATCGAGCCTTGGATTATCGAGGCCCTCAAGGCAGCTGGCTGCGACACAGCGAAGAGCGTGTTGGAGCTTCCTGTTGAGGAGATTGCTACTCGTGCTGACCTCGAGGTAGAGCAGGCAGAGAAGGTAATCGAGATCTTGAAGGCAGAGTTCGACGAGGAGTAATAAGTTTAACATTTCATTAGAGAGGAGTATACAATGACAAATAATAAGAAGACAAGGCTCATTCAGGTTGCCAAGGAGTTCAAGGTGGGCTTGAGTACCATCACGGACTACTTGCTCAAGAAGGGCGTAGGCGCAGACTTATCACCAAATTCACCAGTAAGTCCCGAGGTCTATGCAATGCTTGAGAAGGAGTTCGGCTCTAACCGCAGCATTACGGGCAATGAGCGCGACAATATCCGCGAGAGAATCTCTCTCAACAAGCAGGCTACCGTATCACTCGGCGGCGAGAAGAAGGAGTCAAAGGCCGAGGAGCAGGAGGTAATCATCAAGAGCAATGTCATCAGCGTGAAAGATGAGATTCAGCAGCCAAAGATTTTGGGTAAGATTGACCTCGAGCCAAAGAAAAAGTCAGAGCCAAAGCCAGAGCCACAGCCTGAGAAGAAGGCCGAGCCACAGCCACAGCCTGCACCAAAACCAGAGCCAAAGCCAGAGGTGAAGCCTGAGCCAAAGCCACAGGCACCAGCCCCAGCGCCAGCCGCTGAGCAGCCAAAGGCCGAGGAGCCAAAGAAGGATAACATCTTCCGTCCAAGCCACACTCAGTTGGCAGGTCCACAGATTCTCGGTACAATGGATGTATCGGGTATGGTCCCTGGCGGCAAGCACAAGCGCAAGCGTTTGGAGAAGGAGAAGGTAGATGTTGCCAAGCAGGGCAACAAGGAGGGCGGCAAGAAGGAGAAGGACAAGAAGAACAAGCCTTCACAGGGTCAGCCTAACAACCCACAGCAGAATCAGCAGAACCAGCCAAAGCCAGGCGAGGGTCGTCGTAATAAGAAGAAGGAGAAGCACCAGCCAAAGCCAGTTGTTCGCCCAGAGGTGAGCGACGAGGAGGTATCAAAGCAGGTGAAGGACACTCTTGCGCGTTTGACCGCGAAGGGTGCCAAGAGCAAGGGCGCAAAGTATCGTAAGGAGAAGCGCGAGGAGATTCGCGAGAAGATGTCCGAGGAGATGGAGCGCGAGCAGATGGAGCGTTCAGTATTGAAGGTGACAGAGTTTGTTACCGTTAGCGAGCTCGCTACAATGATGAATGTTTCACCTATGGAGGTCATCTCGGCTTGTATGAACCTCGGTTTGATGGTATCTATCAACCAGCGTTTGGATGCTGAGGCATTGGTTGTTGTTGCCGAGGAGTTCGGCTTCAAGACCGAGTTCGTTACCGTTGAGGTAGCCGAGGCTATCGACGAGGATGTCGACAAGGAGGAGGATATGCTCCCTCGTCCACCTATCGTGACTGTGATGGGTCATGTTGACCACGGTAAGACATCTTTGCTTGATAACATCCGTAAGACAAATGTCATCGAGGGCGAGGCAGGTGGTATCACCC
>JAFYOF010000116.1 GCA_017560305.1 Alistipes sp. | reverse complement strand
GTTCCCACCGCAGAACCCCGACCTTAAACCCGAGAGCATCATCAACTATGAAATCTCGCTCAACCAGCGCCTGCTGGATGGTCGCCTCACCTATCAGGCGAGCATCTTCTACATCGACGGCAAGAACATCATCCAGACCCTACCCGTCGATGGTCGCAAGAAGAATGTCAATTCGGGAAAGGTAGAAAACTGGGGCGTGGAGTTGCAGGCGGCGTGGATGGTCACCAAGTCGTGGCGCGTGAATGCCAATTACAGTTACCTAAATATGCGCTACGATGTCATTGGCGCACCCAAGCATAAGTTATGCGCTAGCACATCCTACGCCTTGAAGCGTTGGGAGTTAAGCAGCGACCTGCAATACATAAACTCACTCATCACCCAACTTTCGCCCACAACAAAGGAGGAGTTCCTGCTCTGGAACGCCAACCTCGAGTTCAGCGCGACACCTCGTCTGCGTATCTACGGGCGCGTGGAGAATATCCTCAACCAAAAGTATGAGATTAATGCCGGCTACCCTATGCCCGGCACGACATTTTTCACAGGAGTGAAGTTTAACTTTTAACAACTTATGATACACCACAACCACATTTTCAACCATTTTCCCCTCGACAAGCGACTCTACAACAGCGACATAGCCGCCATTATGCCCGAGACAATCGAGCGCTACGGCGAGAGCGAATGGCGCTACACCACCCTTGCGTGCGAGTTGCACGGACACATAGGTCTCTACACGATGCTGGGCGTGAAGATGGGACTCTGGGCGCGCGAGTTACTCGGCGCGGAGCAGGGCTCGCTGCACATCATCTCCTATGCGGGTAGCACGCCGCCAATAAGTTGTCTGAACGACGGCTTGCAGGTGGCAACCGAGGCGACTCTCGGCCACGGACTCATAGAGGTGACCCACCCCCACATCCCCTGCGCCGAGGCAGAGTTCTTCTCGTCGGAAGGTCGCCTGCGACTGCGCCTGAAACCTGACCGCGAGGAACTTATGATTAAGGAGTTGCAGAGCGCCGTCGCGCGCTACGGCAGCACCAAAGGCTACTGGGACAAGGTGCGCGAACTCGCCATAGGTTACTGGCTGGAGTGGAACAGAAAGGATATCTTTGAGGTGGTAAGGGAGTAGGGATTTCCCTTTTCAAAGATAAAAGCACATCACCCGAATGGGCGTATTTAAGTGGGCGTAACGCGCCTTGAGTGCGTCACCCCCGCCAACGAATATAAAAATTCTTTTCTATTCTCATTTTCAACCGCCCTTAAACAAGGATAGACTCCTGCATTTTTATATAAAAAAGAAAAGAGGTTGCCACGGCAACCTCTTCTTTACTATAACTACCCCATTGCTGGGTCGCTAATTCTATTTATCCTTGCGACGCTCAATCTGTCGCTTCAAAACATCCTTTGCATTGTCGACTGCCTCCTCGAATGTGCGAGCCTGCTCCTCAACACGGATGTCACCGCCAGGCATACGGAGTGTAATCACTACGATCTTGTTGCCCACCTCGTCATCCTTTTCAAGTTTCAACACAACATCAACTGCCGTTGCCTGCTCGGCTACACGGTCCAACTTGGCTAATTTCTTCTCGATGAATTCGATCAACTTCTGACTGGCGTCGAATTTCACTGACTGGATCTGTACATTCATAGCCTAAAATTTTAAGTTAAACATTATATATACGCTCTGCCCGAGGGCAGTAGTGCGATTTCAACTTCTCTGCTCGTCCACTCTCGCCTCACTCCTTGTCAGCCCGACCCTCAGTTCTGCACGCTCCGCCCGAGCGGGGATGTGCCACATCATAGATGCGTTGCAACTGAGAGATGTTGCTGTGGGTGTAGACCTGCGTGGCGCTCAACGAACTGTGTCCCATCAACTCCTGTATCTCGCGAAGGTCAGCACCCTCGTTGAGCAGATGGGTAGCAAAGGTGTGCCTCAACACATGGGGAGAACGCTTGCCCTGCACTCCGCACTCCTGCAGAAGGCGTGCCACACTGCGCTGCACCTCGATGCGAGAAATTCTCTCTCCTTGCTTTGATAAAAATAGTGCTTTTTCCTGATTTCTGCAAATATTTTGGGCAAAATTTTGCTCTATATGTCGCTTTATCTCTTTTCGCAGACGCTCCACAATGGGAATCTGTCGCTCCTTGTCGCCCTTACCCCTCACACGCAGTGTGCGGTAGTCATCACCGAAGTGGTTGCTATCAATGGCGATGAGTTCGGCAAGGCGCAGACCGCAGGTGTAGAACATCAGCACCATCATCGCATCACGGCGCACGATATACTCCTCCGACTCCAGACTTTGCAACACATACTCCACCACCTTGACCATACCCTCCTCGGATACATACTTCGGCAGACGCTGCTTGGTCCTGAGTGCCGACACCGAGGCGAAGATATCCTTCTGAGCCACACCCTCACGGCGCAGATATTTATATAGCGAGCGTAACGACGACACCGCACGGTTAATCGAGGCGGCACTCAGGCGTGGTTTCGTGGTGGGCTTGCCACCCTTCAGGCGCTTCTCATCCGAGAGGTGCATTATGTAGGCACGGATATCCTCGCTGCGAACGGTCACAAGCGAGAACTCCCCGCCGCCGCTCTCAACGCCCCACACCACAAACTCCTCGACATCGCGCATATAGTTACGCACCGTGAGAGGCGAAAAACGCTTCTCGGCGGTGATGTAATTACAAAAGAGTGCTATGACCTCGCCATTCTGCATCACTTCTTGCCCTTTTCTATGGAGATTATGCGCTCCTCGCCCTGACCCACCAGAGGCTTGTACACCACGATGGCGGCATCGAAACGCTTGCCCTTCTTCCCCGACTCATCCACCACGCGCGCCCTGCACAGAAAGCGGTAGTTCACGCCCGCCACAATCTGCGTCGAGACGCTCACGGGCTTATACTCCGCTCCCTGAACTCCGCCCACAACCCTCTCGAAGAGAGCCAGTTCCTCCGCCGTAGGCTTGCGCATTCTGGAGTAGCCGCCCACAAGGTGTTGCTCCTTGTCTGGCAACATCTGCTTGACCCTCTGACACGACACCCCAGCGCCGAGCGACAGGAGCGCCACCGCCACAAGGATAAATATTTTAGTTTTTCTATTCATATCCGCTCCGTTTTATTGGATTTTATACTCAAAGATAGTGATATTTTCGTTGAGAAATAAAAAATATTCGTACCTTTGGATGATTAAACTGCAAATTAACCATTTTATTTCCTAATAATATGAAAAAACTACTATTTACAATGCTTGCTCTCTGCGCGATGCTCGTGGCAGAGGCTAAACCAACGGTGAAGAGCATCACATCGCCTGATGGCAAGCTCAAGTTGACCGTTACAATCGACAAGGATGTACGCTGGAGCGTTGAGCTCGACGGCCAGACTATCATCACTCCTTCGAAGGTTGCAATGCAGATTGGTGAGACGGAGGTGTGGGGCGAGAACCCACGATTGCGCAAGGCTACAACAGGCAAGATTGACGAGGTCATCCCAGCGCCTGTGTACAAGAAGAGCGAGGTTGTAGATCAGTGCTCTACACTGACACTTTCATTCGTGGGCAACTACGGCATCGAGTTCCGTGCCTACAACGAGGCTGCGGCTTACCGCTTCACATCAACCCGCAAGGGCGACTACACCGTAAAGGGTGAGGTTTCTGAGTTCGCATTTGAGAAGGACAACAATGTCTACTGCTCTTATGTTCGCTCTAACCAGAAGAAGTCATTCGAGCAGCAGTACTTCAACTCTTTCGAGGGTCCTTACTTCATCGAGCCAATGACTACAATGGGCAACAACCGCCTGATGTACCTGCCAGTGTTGGTGGATATGGGCGACAAGAAGGTCTGCATCACCGAGACTGACCTTGTTGACTACCCAGGTATGTACCTCTACAACAGCGACAACAACACCTCTTTGGAGAGCCACTTCGCTTATGTACCAGACGAGGTTGAGCAGGGCGGTCACAATATGTTGCAGGGCTTGGTGCAGAGCCGTAAGCCTTACATCGCCGCTATCAATGGCGCACGCACATTCCCTTGGCGAATCTGCAACATCGCACGCAACGATGCTGAGCTTTTGAACAACGATATGGTATTCCGCCTCAGCCACGAGAATGTAATCGGCGACACATCTTGGATCAAGCCAGGTAAGGTTGCTTGGGACTGGTGGAACAACTGGGGTCTCTATGGTCAGGACTTCAAGCCAGGCGTGAACAACCGCACCTATGAGTATTACATCGACTTCGCTGCTGCCAACGGCATCGAGTATGTAATCCTGGATGAGGGCTGGAGCGTAAACCTCGCAGCCGATATGATGCAGGTAGTGCCAGAGATTGACCTCAAGCACCTTATTGACTATGGTAAGGAGCGTGGCGTAGGCATCGTTCTCTGGGGTGGCTACTGGGCAGTAAACCGCGATATGGAGAACCTCTTCAAGCACTACGCAGAGATGGGCGTGAAGGGCTTCAAGATTGACTTTATGGACCGCGACGACCAGGATATGGTGAACTTCTACGAGCGCGCAGCCGCGACTGCAGCAAAGTATCAGTTGATGGTTGACTTCCACGGTGCTTACAAGCCTTGCGGTTTGTCAAGAAAGTATCCTAATGTTGTGAACTATGAGGGTGTGAATGGTTTGGAGCAGATGAAGTGGTCGGGTCTTGAGTTGGATCAGGTGACTTACGATGTTCAGATTCCTTTCATCCGTATGGTGGCTGGTCCTATGGACTACACTCAGGGCGCTATGCTCAACGGTACAAAGACAACTTACCGCGAGAGCTACCACGAGCCTATGAGCCAGGGTACTCGTTGCCGTCAGTTTGCGATGTATGTAATCTTCGAGTCTCCATTCAATATGCTTTGCGACTCTCCTTGCAACTATGAGAAGGAGCCAGTGAGCACAGAGTTCATCGCCGCTATCCCTACCGTTTGGGATGAGACAGTAGCATTGGATGGTAAGATTGGTCAGTATGCTGTGATGGCACGCCGCAAGAATGATGCCTGGTATGTTGGCGGTATGACCAACTGGGATGGTCGCTATGTGACTGTTGACCTCTCATTCTTGCCAGAGGGTACTTACGATGTTGAGAAGTATGTTGATGGTTACGAGTCACATGTTCTTGCACGCGACTTCCGCGTAGAGAAGCAGAGCGCTGACAACACAGCCAAGATTAAGGTGTGGATGGCAGCTGGTGGTGGCTTCGCATTCAAGATTACCCCAAAGAAGTAATTCCGCTTTTGCAATAAAAAAATAGACCGCCCCGAGGGGTGGTCTATTTTTTTGTTTGTGTTGGGTGCGACTCGTGGGCGGCAAAGGAATATAGCTCTACAAAGTAAAGGAAAACAGGCGTAACGCCCGTATCTTCGTGGGCGTAACGCGCTTTGCGCGTCACCCCCGCCCGCCCACGAAGATAAATTCTCTGCAAAGACAAAAAAAGACTATCCTTTTCAGAATAGTCTTAACCTTTTCAGGCAATTCCTCCTCCTGAATTAAAAAGGAAGATCATCCACCTCAGCCGCTGGCGCAGCATACGCTGGCTCCTCGCCAAATGGTGGCATATCTGGCATTGCTGGTGGCACTGGCGCCTCCTCCTGCTTTGGTTGTACGCGCCAAGCACGAACATCGGTGTACCAGCGACCGTTATACTCGCGTGACTCGATGTTGATTGACACTGTGTAGGTTGCACCCTCCTTCAAACGAGCCACATCGCTCTCCTTGTTGAAGAATACCACACACACCTTGCGTGAGAACTCGCTTGGGATCTCAAAGATTACCTCCTGCTTCTTCCACTCGCCGCGAGCAGATGTACCGCCCGTAGCAGGCAATATTTTATAAACTACGCCTTCAAATTCCATAATGTTTCTGTTTTTGATTAATTAGGTTGTAAAGATACAAAAATTTCGCAATTCCTATCTCTTGATGAAAATATATTTTCCGTTGCGCTCACCAAATATGCGCTCCATCACCTCGGGGAAACTCTCGTCGTAAGTGTAGAACTTTCGTTCCTTGCCCAGATGACCGCCATCTGCGCCGAGGTATTGGACATAGGTGTTACCCTCCATCACGGGAGCGGAGTATGGGTCGCGGTAGGCGATGTTCAGCAGGTCATAGGTGCTGCGGTCGAAGATGTTGCCTCGAATCACATAGTTGAACGCGCGGTTGTTGTGGTGCAACCACGACTTGATGATGGCGGGCGACTCGACATTCGGGCGCTGACTGCCCCACCCCATACCGGCACGGCGCAGTATGTTACCCTCAAACAGCACATCAAGCATATAGTGCTCCTTGAGGGTATCCTCGCGCCCCAGAAAATACTCAATAGCGTAGACGCAATCCTCCACCAGACAGTTGGTGTAACGCACTCGCTTCATCGTAAGCAGATGTTTCGTGTCGCCCTGATGCTGATGGGTCAAGGCGGCATCGTAGACCTGATAGACATAACAGTTATCAATAGTAAAATCCTCGCAACCGCCATAGATTTCAATCGCATTTCCGTAGCGTGTCGGCACTCCCTCGGCGTGCTCAAACTGGATAGAGCCGCCAATCCAGCCGAGTTCGCAATTCGTCACAGTCAGCCCCTTCACCGTACCCGCACCAACGGCGTGTGCGCCGCAATATTTGAGGCAGATATTGTCAATAGTGACATCATTTACCACACGAAAGATATTGCTTCGCGGCAGCATCTCGATGGATGCGAAGCGCTCGGCGGGATTGCCCTCGGTTGAGCATAGATAGAGGCGCTTTGTACCGCGGTAGTCGTGATACATATCAAGGTCACGCTTCAGGTCGCGGTAACTCTCAAACACCTCACGCGTAGCGAGATGCAGCGATGGCGCACCACTCTTTTTCTCCATCATCACCTTGTAGGCGCACCCCGCATCGCCGTGATTAAAGACCAGCGTACCGATGTCGTCGGGCAACTCCATATCGTACATATAGACATTCGGCGTCTCGGTGGCAACCCATCTACCCTCCACTGCCGCATCGCAGGGCGAGCCATAGATGCGAGGCTTCTCACCACGACCATACGCCGAGTAGGTCACACCCTCGCGCGTGTTCACATATCCGCGCCACATATCGCCTCGGCGGAACATCACGCCATCCGTGGGCTGCAACTCCAGCGCATTGACCTTCGCAAGCGTGCGCAGAGGTTTTTCGGGCGAGAGTCCATCGTTTGCATCATCACCCTCCGCCGAGACATAGTAAATCGTACCCGTAGGCTCAACCTCGCTCCTTGACGAGAGAATCTCTCGTTTTAGACGCTCCGCCTGACGGTCAATCCTGCGCAAGGTGGCCGATGATGACTCACTCTCAATGCGTTGTGCGCAAGCAACACCCGCCATAAGCAACGCACTAATTAGCAACAATATACGCTTCATATCTACTGCTTTATAAATGTAATATTGATATCCTTTTCGCCCAGCACACGCTCCACTACCTCGGGGAAACTCTCGTCGAACTTATAGTCCGCCCACGGCTGACCGATGCGACCGCCATCAGCGCCGAGATACTGAATATAAGTGTTGTTCTCCATCTGGGGCAACCACTCCTTTTCGCCCGCCACCACATTTATAAGATTGGCGTCGCTGCGGTCGAAGATATTGTTGCGGATGATGAAGTTCTCCGCCTTGTTGTAGTGCATCCACCACGACTTCAGGTGCGCTCCCCACGCTGGCTCAGGGTGCTGGTCGCCCCAGCCGTAGCCCGCAAGGCGCAGGATATTGCCCTCAAAGAGAATGTTTTCCATACGACTCTCGGTCGGTTTGTTCTGCGCGCCGAGGTAATATTCTATAGACATCTCGCAACGCTCGATAAGGTTGTCGGCATAGGTCACATTTCGCATCGTGCGCGATGAGTCGCTCACATCCTCCTGATTCTGGTTGGTGATGCCCGCATCGTAGATTTGATAGATGTAGCAGTTGCGCACCTCAAAGTGCTCGCAGCCGCCATAAACCTCAATGCCATTGCCGAAGCGTGCATCGCGTCCACCCTCGGGCGGAGCGGGCAGCAGCATAGAGCCGCCTATCCAGCCAATCTCGCAGTTTGTCACGGTCAGGCCCTTCGTAGTCGCCGAGCCGATGCCGTGCGAGCCGCCATACTTGATACAGAGGTTGTCGATGTGTACATTATCCACCGCATCTATCACACAACCACGCACATTCATCTCTATGGAGGCGAAGCGCTCGGCAGGATTGCCCTCGGTAGAGCAGAGGTAGAGGCGCTTCTCGTCGCGGTAGGCGTGGAAGAAATCGAGGTCGCGCCTGAGGTCGCAACCGCCCGCAAAGGGCTCACCAGTGTAGACATTTGTGGTGGTGCCATCGGTGTGGTAGACCTTCAAAATCTTTATCGCATTAGCCTCGCCGTGGTTGAAAACAAGCGTGCCGATATCGTCGGGCAACTCCATATCATACATATAGACATTCGGCGTCTCGGTGGCCAGCCATCTGCCCTCCACCGCCGCATCGCAGGGCGAGCCGTAGAGGCGTGGCTTCTCGCCCTCGCCGTATGCCGAGTAGGTCACGCCGCGTTGCGTAATGAGCCCACCGCGCCACAAATCGCCACGGCGGAACACAACACCATCCGAAGGTTTTAGCGCAAGGGCGTTTACCCTATCCAATGAGCGGATAGGTTTTTCGGGCGAAAGACCATCGTTTGCATCATCACCCTCCGCCGAGACATAGTATATCGTGCCCTCGGGCAGCGCCACACTCTGCGAGGAGAGAATCTTTCGCTTCATCTGCTCCGCCAGACCATCCACCTTGCGCAAGGTCGCCGACGATGACTCACTCTCAATACGCGCCCCGCCCGCACATCCGAGCAGCAACACACTCAATAGCAATATTATATGTTTCATTTGATTTCGTTTTAATCTAACCTTAACAAATTTAAGCAATTTTCACGAATATTATGCAAGAAAATTGTATATTTGTAGGAGAACTAAAACGCGAGAGAGATGAAAACTTTTAACGACGAAAACTTCCTTCTGCAAACGCCTACGGCGGAGCGTCTCTACCACGACCACGCCGCAAAAATGCCCATCATAGATTACCATTGCCACCTCAACCCAGCGCTGGTGGCTGCCGACCACCGCTTCCGCTCGATAGCCGAGATATGGCTCGATGGCGACCACTACAAGTGGCGTGCTATGCGTACCAACGGCGTGGCGGAGCGCTACTGCACGGGCGATGCCACGGACTGGGAGAAGTTCGAGAAGTGGGCGGAGACTGTGCCCTACACGATGCGCAACCCGCTCTACCACTGGACTCACCTTGAGCTGAAGACCGCCTTTGGTGTGGAGACACTGCTCAAACCTTCAACCGCACGCGAGATTTACGACCACTGCAACGCCCTGCTCCAGCAGCCCGACTACTCGGCTCGCGGACTGATGCGCCGCTACAATGTGGAGGTGGTATGCACAACGGATGACCCCGTGGACTCGCTGGAGCACCACATCAAGTGCAAGGACGATGGCTTCGAGTGCAAGGTGTTGCCCACCTGGCGACCCGACAAGGCTATGGCGGTGGAGAACCCTGCTGCGTTCAAGGCATATATCGACCTTCTCGCAGAGGTGTCGGGCGTGGAGATACGCTCGTTCACAACACTCATCGACGCCCTGCTAGTGCGCCACCGCTATTTCGAGAGCGTGGGCTGCCGCCTGAGCGACCACGGCATCGAGGAGTTCTACGCCGAGGATTACACGCAAAACGAGATTGAAAACATCTTCACGAAGGTCTATGGCGGAACGCCGCTTACCGACCAGGAGATTAGAAAATACAAGAGTGCTATGCTCGTAGAGTTCGGCATTATGGACCACGCAACGGGCTGGACACAGCAGTTCCACTTCGGCGTAATCCGCAACAACAACTCACGCAAGATGGCTTCCATCGGCGTTGACACGGGCTTCGACTCCATCGGCGACTTCACTTTGGCGAAGAATATGGCGAAGTATCTCGACCGACTGGACAAGCAGGGTGCGCTCACGAAGACCATCCTCTACAACCTCAATCCGCGCGACAACGAGATGGTGGCGACGATGATTGGCAACTTCCAGGATGGCGAGATTGCGGGCAAGATTCAGTTTGGCTCGGGCTGGTGGTTCCTCGACCAGAAGGATGGTATGGAACGACAGATGAACGCCCTCTCGTTGCTCGGCCTGCTGAGCCGCTTTGTGGGTATGCTCACCGACTCGCGCAGTTTCCTGAGTTATCCTCGCCACGAATACTTCCGCCGCACGCTCTGCAACCTCATCGGCAACGACATCGAGGCGGGCTTACTCCCCGCAAGCGAGATGGACTTCATCGGGCAGATGGTGGAAAACATCTGCTACAACAACGCCAAGGAGTACTTCAAATTCTAACGCGACAACCAAAAAGTGCATATTACCGAGTGAATATGCGCTTTTTTTGCAAATTATCCCTATATTTGGGACAAGAAAACCTTAAAACAAAGATTGTATGAAGAAGATTATTGTGCTGACAGTGACACTTTGTTGCATTGCCGCAGCGTTCTGCTACGCAAACAAAACAACCGAACAACCTACCCCACAACCCACTGATAACCAATACACTCTTGCAGATGTATGGGCTGCCTACGAGGGCTTCAACAATGTGTTCCTCGACTCAAAGAAGTACATCTACAAGCACGACAACACCTATGCCCGCGCCAAGGACCGCTTCAACGGCGCAGCGGCTATCTGGTGTCAGCCAATGTACTGGAATATGGCTATGGATGCCTGCCTGCTCGCCGAGAAGGTGGGTGACAAGGAGCGTGCAGCAGAGTACCGCGACCTTGTGAAGAAGATTTACAACGGTAACCGCAAGCACTATGCGGGCTTCAACTTCCACGACAACAACGAGAACACAGGCTGGTTTATCTACGACGACATTATGTGGTGGACAATCTCGCTCGCGAGGGGCTATGAACTCTTTGGCGACAAGGATTATCTGCGCTACTCTGAAGAGAGTTTCAGCCGCGTATGGTATGGCTCGGACAAGGTGGGCGACAACGGCTCCTACGACCCCAAGAAGGGCGGTATGTTCTGGCGCTGGTATCCTATCCAGAACCCAAAGCCAAACGAGTCATCACACGGCAAGATGGCGTGCATCAACTTCCCAACCGTGTGCGCCGCTATGATGCTCCACAACAATGTGCCTGCCGACCGCAAGGAGCCCGAGGGCGACAAGCCTGTATTCCACACCAAGGAGACCTACCTGAAGATGGCGAAGGAGATTTATGCGTGGGGCGAGAAGAACCTCTTTGACCCAAAAACAGGTCGCATTGCCGACAGTCGTCACGGCGAGGGTCGTCCCGACTGGAAGGTGCATATCTACAACCAGGCTACATTCATCGGCTCGTCGGCTCTGCTCTATTTGAACACTGGCGACAAGCACTATCTGGACAATGCTGTGAAGGCGGCTGATTACAGCTGTGGCGCAATGTCGGCGCAGTATGGTCTGCTGCCGTTTGAGCGCGGCATCGAGCAGGGTATCTATACCGCTATCTTCGCGCAGTATATGGCTATTCTGGTCTACGACTGCGGCCAGACCCAGTATCTGCCATTCCTGCATAAGAACATCACCACAGGCTGGGCAAACCGCGACAAGAGCCGCAACATCATCGATGGCGAGTACCACAAGCGCACCGCCCCATACGAGAAGGTGGACTCTTACGAGGCTTCGGG
>JAFYOF010000115.1 GCA_017560305.1 Alistipes sp. | reverse complement strand
GCTATGGCTGCTGAAATAGCGGGACGCTCAACCGAACGCATGTGTTGAAGCTCATCCTTTAACTTCTGCATACCCTCTGCCGTCAAATAGATAATTTCATTTGCCATTGTAAAAACAGTAAAAAAAGTAGAATCCCAATTTTGCGACCTGCGCCGCCAAATCAGAATCCCGAGTTAATAATCTTAAAATCTAATGAAACAAAGGTAAGGTCTTTTTTTTGATTTTCCAACTTTTTCGACACAAAGTGTGCCGAGTTGCAAAATATACCTCCACAGAGCATCATTCTCCCCCAACAGAACACGCCTCTGCCGACCAACCCACGACACCCCACAAAAAAAAGAGTTACCAAAGGTAACCCTTATATTTTATTTCCCGTTAGAAGTTGTATAACAAGAGGGATTTTAAGGCTCACGAAGCCCGAAAAAGCGGAGTTTACTTGGCGTAAATGAGCATTTTGAGGGCGAGTACAACGCAAAAATCACCTTGTTAGGCAACTTCTCTATTTCTGCGCAGGGAAGTCAGCCAAATACACCAAATGCTGCAACGCACGGAACATATTACGCTTCTTGCGTGGCTTTGGGTAGTAGACATAGCAGTCGATGGTCACAACCTCGTTGGTAGCCTTGTTTACGGTGGTATAACTTACATAAGGACCGCCCATAAAGTAGTTCTCGACATCCCACAAGCCAACCATCTCAATCCAGGTGCGGTCACCGATAATCAGTGCGCGGTGGTCGGGAATGAATGGGATGTAGTCGGTGCCCTCGTCGTTTGGAATCTTGTCCACTGTAGACATATACGACCCCTCGGCAGGACCTGGGATGCGTGAAGCGAAGCGGTTACGCGCCTTCATCAGTGCCTCGGGCGTGAGTGACTCCTTGCCCTCATAAGGATATTTGTAGATGAAAAAGCCCTGGCTCGCCATAGGGAACTCCTGCGAAATCCAAATCATATCGTCGGTTGAGGTGCGCAACTTATAGTTGTCGGGCAGCGGCAGGTCCATACCGAACTTGTTGAAAATCTCGTCACGGAAGAACTGCGAGTAGTAGGCACGCGAGTAGTTCACCGTGCGGTCACGCTCGGCCTTCTCGAGCACATAGATGATGTTGTCGCGGTTGTCGCTCACATACTTGGCGAGGCTCTGCGTATCGCCACCCTTCAGCGTGATGTAGATCTGTGGAGCAGCGGTCTTGTCATACGCCACCACGATGCTTGGCTCGGCGTGGGCGGGGTTGATATCCACCACTACGATGTTGCGGTGACGCTCCGTGAGGCTCTTGAAGTTGTTGGGCAGGATGCGCATCACATCGAACATAGGCTCATACTGCATCAGCTCCTTCACAGGCTGCTTCAGCACCGCCTGCAAGGTATCACCCAACTCACTCTGCCACGCTGGCTGGTCGCACACCAGAACCAACTCATAGGGCGTACCCGTAGCGGTCTCACCCGACGAGGTGAGCGTGAAAAGCGACTTACAACCCATAAAGAGGATGGCAACCATTGCCACGACAAAGGTCTTTATAAAATTTCTCATATCTTCGGCATATTAATTATCTACAAATGTAACAAAAAATTGAGTTATCGCAAAATATATACCCATAATTGGACAAAAAGCATTACATTTGCTATTACTAATAACACTAAACAACTATGAAGATTATCTTGTTTATTTTGTTTACTCTCTTGCTCGGCGCGTGTTCCGAGAACAAAACCAACAACACGACCAGCGAGGCTGCGGTAAATTGCCATATCGAGGGAGTTGTTCACAACCGAGCGGAATCCACCAAACTATTGCTTTATACTGGTATCGATGGAAATGTATCTCTGTCGGCACAGCCCTCTGAGGTGATTAACATCCGTAATGGGAAATTCGCGTGTGACATCTCTCTTGACGAGGCTCAATATTGCGAGCTTATCTTTGAGGAGGAGCGCAAGGGCGGCAGTTGGCAACAAATTGAGTTCGTAGCAGACAATGGCACAATAAAAATGGAACTCTACCCCAGAGCGGAATTTAGCAAGACTCAAATCAATGGCGATGGACACACCGCCGAATATCAATCTTTCCAACTTCGTCTGCGCGAGTTGCAGACAGCCACAAACGAGATTAGGGCGACCCTAAAAAATGAGGGGCGTTACTACTCGGCAGAGCATAACGCTTTAATGGCGCAGATTGAGGCGCTGGAGGAGAACTCTCCCGAAAGAAATAAACTTATCGAGCAACTGCAAAAGATGACCGACGAGCAAATCTACTCACCCGAAGCATACGCCGAGCGAGAGGGCTACAAATCAAAACGAAAAGCGGCACAGCTCGAAATTGTTAGCGGAGAGCCTTCGGTAGCAAAACTCACGATGTTGGCGCGACAGATGGTCTATTCGCTACCCGACCAAGAGTTTATCGACGCATTTCATAATATCTTTTTGCCAGCAATGCCCGACCACTCGCTGACAAAATTCTGCCAACGACAGATTGCGGGTTTTGGGTTGAAAGTGGGTGCGAAGTATATAGATTTTGAGGCGCCCGACCTTAATGGGCAGATGTACCGATTGTCTGATATGGTCGAGGGCGCAGAACTCGTCGTGCTCGATTTATGGGCTTCGTGGTGCGCCCCTTGCCGCCGCGCCGCCATTGAGATTATCCCTCTTTATGACGAGTATAAAGACAAGGGCTTTATGGTCATCGGCGTAGCACGCGAATCGGGTAATACGAAGGCTTTGGAAAAGGCAATTAAAAAAGATGGTTACAAGTGGGCGCAACTTGTTGAGTTGGACGACCGCGCAAACCTTTGGGCTAAATATGGATGCATCAACACCGCAGGTCGCCGCATCGTCTTTGATGCCGAGGGCAAAATCGTGGCATTCGACCCGACAATCGAACAACTCACCGCAGAAGTGGAGAGACGCTTTAAGAAAAACTAACTGCCGAGGCGGTTGCTTTTGAAAAAAACACACCAATTATTGGACAAAAAGCATTACATTTGCAATAACTATTGACCGCAGAAAATCATCTTTACAAATGAAGATCAGACCTTGGGGCTTCCTACGCAAGCTCTTCCCCGATACGATATGGGAGATTGATGACCCCAACGGCGTCTTTCTCACCTTTGACGATGGCCCCACGCCAGGCGTCACCGAGTGGATTCTCTCGACGCTGAAGCGCTACAACGCCAAGGCCACATTCTTCGTGCTGGGCAAGAATGCCGAGATGTACCCCGACCTTCATCAGCGCATCATCGCCGAGGGTCACAAGATTGGCAACCATACCTACTCGCATCAGAAGGGCTGGGGAATGCCGCTTGAGAAGTATATCGAGGATGTCGATTTTGCCGATGATATTCTCCACACCGACCTCTTCCGCCCACCCTATGCGCAGACCACGCCCACGCAGATTCGCGCCGTGGGACAGCGCTACAAGGTGATTATGTGGAACATTCTGGCACGCGACTACTCACGCACAATCACACCCGAGCAGTGCGTGCGCGAGGTTGTGCCGCACATCTGCCCTGGTTGCATCATCGCATTCCACGACAGCGACAAGACCTTCCGCAATATGAGTTATGCGCTGCCCAAGGTGCTGCAGAGGGTGCAGGAGTTGGGTCTGAAATGTAAAATCATAGAACTTTAGTGATGAAAGTAATCGTTGCCATAACAGGTGCCAGCGGTGGCGTTTATGCGCGCCTGTGCCTTGAGCAGTTGCTCCGCGCCGAGGAGGTGGAGCAGATAGCCCTTGTCGTGAGTGAGGTGGCGCAGAAGGTGCTGCAGCACGAGGGCGTGGAGTTGCCCGAGAGTGAAAAGATTGTACGCTACGACAACGATGATATGTTTGCGCCCGTGGCAAGCGGCTCGGCGGGATATGATGCTATGGTGGTGGTGCCCGCCTCGATGGGTAGTGTGGGACGCATCGCCGCGGGGGTGTCGCTCTCGCTCATCGAGCGCTCGGCCGATGTGATGCTCAAGGAGCGCCGCCGATTGGTTATTGTGGTGAGGGAAGCACCCTACTCGCTCATCCACCTGCGCAATATGACCACGCTGACCGAAGCGGGAGCAATCATTCTGCCCGCCTCGCCCTCGTTCTACTCCCACCCGCAGACCTTGGAGGAGGCTGCTATGACCATCGTCGAGCGCATAATCTCGCAGTTGGGCATTGCTCAATCTCACTATGAATGGGGCAAATAACCCCTTAACAAAAAAGGTGTTGATTCAAAATCTTTCGCAATAACTCTTTAGTTTACAGATTTTTTATTACCTTTGCGCCGAAATTTAGGAAAATTCTAACAAAAAATTCAATATTATGACAATTACAGCAGCTGATATTAAGATCGGTATGTGCGTTGAGATGGACAACAAGACTTTCCTCGTTGTTGATTTCCAGCACTGCAAGCCAGGCAAGGGTCCTGCATTCGTTCGTTCAAAGCTCAAGAACCTCGAGAACGGTTATGTTGTTGAGAAGACTTTCTCTTCAGTAGGTCAGAAGATTGAGCAGGTACGCGTTGAGCGTCGTCCTTACCAGTTCACTTACGAGGATGATTTGGGTGCTCACTTTATGCACACTGAGACTTTCGAGGAGATTAACATCGACAAGAACCTCATCGAGAACTACGATTTGATGGCTGACGGCCAGATCGTAGAGGTAATGTTCCACACTGAGAAGGAGGCTGTTCTTTCAGCAGAGTTGCCACCAGTACTCGATATGGAGGTTACTTACACCGAGCCAGGTATCAAGGGCGATACAGCTTCTACAAACTCATTGAAGCCTGCTACTGTTAACACAGGTGCTACTGTTCGTGTACCTTTGTTCGTTAACACAGGTGACAAGATTCGCGTTGACAGCCGTACACGCGAGTACAAGGAGCGTATCCGCTAATCACTTGATTAGATAACAAGAAAAAGAGATTGTCCTACGGGCAATCTCTTTTTTATTTTATATATCTACTACAGAAGGATTGTATAAAAAGAGGATTTTTAGGCGCACGAAGTCCGAGAAACCACAGTTTACTGGAGTGTAAATGAGGATTTCGAGAACGAGTGCAACGAAGAAAATACCTTTTTAGGCAATCCGCTAAATACTTTTCTCTGATGATGGGTCGAGCGTAAACTTACGAATCTGCTGGAACAGCAACAGCGCCGCAAGGATTGTAGAGGCGAAGTCGGCAATCGGGATTGAGTACCACACACCATCGACACCTATGCGCGCAGGGAGTATCATCAGCAGCGGCACGATAAAGAGCAACTGACGCGACACCGAGAGCAGAATCGCTCGCTTGGGCTTGCCGATGTGCTGGAAGAAGTTACCCGCCACGATATTGAAGCCCACGATAGGCAACATCATCACCAGCAGACGCAGACCACGCATTGACGCCTCGACAAGTCGGGTTGCGTCGCCCGTGCCATCCTCGCTCACGAACAGGCGCACCACCTGATGAGGGAAAATCTCACATACGAGGAAGCCGAATGTCGTGATGGCAACCGCCCAGCCCACAGTCATCCACAGCGTCTTGAGCACACGGTCGTACTTTCTTGCGCCGTAGTTATATCCCACAATCGGCTGCATACCTTGCGTAAGACCCATCACCACCATCGTAAAGAGGAACGCCACACGGTTGGCAATACCGAATGCGCCGATAGACAAATCGCCACCATAGAGGCGCAACTTCGTGTTGACCATAATCACCACAACGCAGGCGCACGACTGAATCATAAAGGGCGCCATACCCACGCCGATGATGCTCTTGATGATATCCCAGCGGAAGCGGAAGATGCCGCTGCGGAAGCGCAGGAATGTGTCGGGGTGAGAGAATATCTTCAACTGCACGACAAGCGACACCAGCTGCGAGATGACCGTAGCCCACGCCGAGCCCGCGATGCCCCACTTGAGCACAAGGATAAAGAGCGCATCGAGTGCTGCATTGAGAATCACCGATATGAAGGTGATGTTCATCGCCTTATTGGGGTAGCCCGCCACTCGCAACATACAGTTCAGGCCGTGGAACATATGGGTGATGACATTGCCATACAATATAATACGCATATACTCGCGCGCGTAAGGCAGCGACTGCTCACTCGCACCGAAGAAGTACAACAGCTCATCGAGATAGAGCAGACCAAAGCCCATCAGCACCACGCCCAGCACCACATTCAGCAGCACGACATT